>JBAXND010000005.1 GCA_037133915.1 Bacteroidota bacterium | reverse complement strand
AGAGCATCTGACTGTTAATCAGAGGGTCGCTAGTTCAAGTCTAGCAGGGGGAGCAAGAATATAAAGGGTTTCAGGAGTTAAACACTGGAGCCCTTTTTATATTTGATACACATTTTGAGACACAAATGGCCACATTTCCTATCGCTTATTTGATTTGATGTTACATGGTATTGAATCCCTGAAATGCCCAATTCTATTATGAAAGCAAATCAATATACCTTCGATGACCTCCACAAAGCACTGGAGAATCTTGAATATAGCAATCCCCATTTAAAGAGAATCACTTTTGCTCAGCTTGAAATGGCAGTGAAGAAGACACGCACGCGAGTCATTTATAATATTGATGAGATCATCGAACGGTTGAAGGCGTATATTAAAAGACACGAGAAAAACGAGGAAAGTATGCATTGCCGTGAAAAGGAGCTCTGCGAAATCATTGGTGTTAGAAAACTGGCGCTTCATCAATGGCGGAAACGGGGTCTTATAGATTATCATAAATCAGGTACGAGAATAATTTTTTATAGCTTAAGAGAAATCCTTGGAGACTTCCGTGATATCAAGGCAGGGAATATTACTATCAAGGTAGCTAAGTCTCCCCGCTCCCGGGATGAGGATTAAAATCAACTACTTGCTTGTGCCAAAGTTATAAATAC
Organism: Bacteroidota bacterium; assembly: GCA_037133915.1. Taxonomy (NCBI): domain Bacteria; kingdom Pseudomonadati; phylum Bacteroidota; species Bacteroidota bacterium. The sequence continues at coordinate 121,755 of JBAXND010000005.1, read as the reverse complement.
ATATCAGCCCCGTTTCGTTTTCCCATATTTTCCAAAATTTGCGCTGTACGATGCCCGGAAACAAACTGCCAACTACTGCCAAGTAAAGCCAATTACTGACATACGATATGTATTCATTTTCCTTTGTATTTTAAGCGTTTTTTCGTATTTTCTTTGTGGCAGAAATTAATCCGCCACAAAAATGGAAAAACTCATTTTATCTAATGTCTCCCTCGAAGACCTTGCTAATGTGTTAGCTGAAAAAGTTCGGGAAATCCAATTAAATACATACCAACCGGAACCCGTTGCAAAAGATGAGTTCCTAAATATCAGGCAAGCAGCAGAACTTCTTAACCTTGCCGTGGCCACTATCTACACGCTTACTTGTAGAAAGAAAATCCCTTATTTCAAAAAAGGGAAAAAGGTCTATTTCAAACGATTCGAACTGGAAGCATGGCTGGACTCAGGTAAAAAGCACCCTGTGGACACCCAAAATACTTCTACCAGCGAACTTTTCATCCGCAATAAAAGGAAATAGGCCATGCCAGGTTCATATATCATGGGTATGGCGCGACTTGAAAAAGTCATAGAGGCCTTAAGAAAGGACTTGGTACGCTATTCGGAAAAACCGAATGCTAATGATACTTTCATTGATAAACAAAATACCCTGATTGCTGAATTAGTCACCGCTTTTAATGATCTGGATTCACTTCATTTTTTTGAAACCTGGCAAGACATTGAAACCCAAATTCGTCAGCTTGAGAATATTGACCCGGAACTGAACGCTCACAATATCATGCTGCACCTCAAGCCCGGCAGTGTAACAAAATATTCACGCATTATCATTAATCCTTTCGAGAAATGATGGAATTCATGCCTGTACAGAAAAAAGCTCAAAATGATAGCATCGGCTCAGACAGAATTGAGCAAAGCACCTCTCCTGTGGACTTTTCTGTACCACGCAAGTATCGCAACCGGGCAAACCCTGAGTTACCGGCAGAGACCCATCTTAAGGACCTTCTGAGCAATTCTCAGATGTTCACCTACGATGAAGTAGAAGCAGAATCTCCCTGCATTCGGGTACACCAACCTGATCATGATTCAACAGTATGTTCAATCGGCAATATCAGTCTTGTGGCCGGCAAAGCAAAAAGTAGAAAGACCTTTCTTGTTTCGGCGATTGTCGCATCGGCATTAAGCAATTCAACAGTCCTGAAGTTCTCAGGTCAACTGCCTGATGACAAGCGCATGGTGCTGTATATCGATACAGAGCAAAGCAGAATGGATTGCAAGAAAGTGCTCGTTCGTGTCAGCAAAATGCTAAACTGTGCTGAACACGAGCATCCCGAAAATCTTGTTTTTGTAAGGTTACGCCCCTATCCGCCCAAATTGCGCCTCGGCATCATTGAATACGCGATCAACAATATCCCGGATGTGGGTTTCGTAATAATTGACGGCATCAAGGATGTGGTTTTCTCAATTAATGACGAAGCTGAAGCGACCGATGTAAGTTCAAAGCTAATGAAGTGGAGCGAGGAGAAAAAGCTACATATTCTAACCGTTCTGCATAAAAACAAGACTGACGACAACAACCGAGGGCATCTGGGAACCGAACTTGAGAATAAATGCGAAACAGTTATAACCGTAAGTAAGGATAAGGAAAATAAGGAAATATCTGTTGTTGAAAGCCAGATCATGCGTGACAGGGAGTTTTCGCCATTTGCTTTTTCAATAAACATTGACAATGTCCCTGAGCTTATTGATTCTTTTTCGGCGCCCGTTCACAATAAAGATCGGCAGCCGGCAGATTATGACCATCAAACGCATCGAAATCTACTAAGGGACATTTTCCCTGCAAATGACAATTGCTCTGCCCGTACTTTCCATGACTTGATTAAAGAACAACTTAAAAAATACGGAGTCCTGATCGGGAGTAACCGTTGCCGCGATTTTCTGAATTTCTATCTCGAGCAGGGGCTGGTGATAAATAAGGGCGACAGTAAGCAGCACAAACTTGTACTAAATGAAAATCAGGAAAATACAGTGTGTTAACACAAGGTGTGTTAAGCTTAACACGATCCGTGTTGAGGGTGTTAATATATATAGACACACCTTTTAACACAACACACTCAAAAGCCTCCAATAATTCAATAATTAATTAACCTAAACCTCACAACTATGGAATCAAAAAAATGTCCCCAGTGCGGGAAGGAATTTGAAGGTCGGGCAAACAGGATCTATTGCTCCCTTAACTGCAAAATGAATGCATTTAAAGGCCTTGAACGGGAAAATGAAAACCGTTACGGATTTACTGAAACGGTTTCCGAAAACGGTTCTGAACCGAATAAAATGGTTTTTCCCGTTAAAACGGATTCATCTCCCGTAAAGAACAATAATCTGCAAAACTGCGACATAACCGTTTCTCCAAAAAAAACGGATAATCCGTTAGAAACCGTTTTGGTAAGTATCTCAAAAAAGGAAAAGGAATATCTTGAAGATCAGGCAAACGCCTGCGGCAGCAGCCTTTCGCAGTTTATCCGAATTCGTTCGCAGATGGATGAAACGGATGTTTTTGAACTCGAAAACACAATTTCTGAACAAAAAAAGGAGTTGGATGAACTTAAAATCAAACTTAGTTTTTATTCAACTCGGGAAATACACGAGGGAAAAACTGATTCCGGTGTCTATGATAGTTTCCATTTCAACTTGAATAAAAATCAGACGGATTTCATTCGCAAAAAATATCTCGAATCCTGGGACTTTGACGATACAGGGATGGAAACCGCATTACCGGGTGGACACAAAACAAATAACGAAGCTCAAGCAATTCTCGCCGATGAAAGAAAACAGCCGGGAGCGCTTGATGAGCATATCGAGTTCTGGATGTTGTTTCATTTGATGGACTCTATTGAACAACGACTCAAAAAGTATTGTGGTTATTCTGAAGAAGATTTTGAAGATGAATCGCTGATTGATCAACTTGATGATATTAGATAACAAAAATGCAATTAGTCAAAAAAGTAAGGCGGTCATTTTGGACGTCCTTCTTTTTTGCTAAAAAAAGTGAAAATCAAGTGAAAAAAAGTAAGAATCAAGTTGTTTTTAAGTAAGAAAGGTAAAACAGAGGTGATTTAAATTAATTTTCAGGCGGATTCATGTGTAATTATTTTCACCTTGGGAAATTGAATAACTTTCGTCAAAAATAATGAAGGTATCATACTTCAAGGTTCCTCTCGATATTGAACAGGGCAAATTGCGACAAGAAAAACAGAGTTACAAATATTCTTTCAAGATTTTCGCTTGATAGAAGACCCTTGAAATATTCAAAAGTTCCCCTTATAATTTATTTGTTTAACCCGTAATTAATGTGACATCTCTGCACACCAGCAGTCGTGTAGCATGATAACAAGCCTATTTCCAATCTCACCCTCACGTTTGTATGTGCCAATTATGCCATTTTACGTTTATGTAATAAAGAGCACGAGCCGAAGTCTGATATATATTGGGCAGACCGACAATCTCGAATCCAGAATCCGTGTTGGCAGACCGAACTCATTTTGAAAAATTGCACAATAGCGCCAACTTGAGAGACCCATCCGGTTAATTCGGAATATATCTCGTAAAACTGCGGATTATAAAGCCCGGTAGGGTGAGGTTCGGGCTATTCCTATATCTTCAGGAAAGGACAATACTAAATGTTCGACATTCCCTATTATCTGAACATTCATTTTCAGTTACAGTAAAAATATTCCCCGTAACTATATTAAATATTTCTGAAATGACCCCACTCAAAAATGTGTTGTTTCCCTGTTGGAAACTGATCAACCCTTCCCTAAGAATTAATCTACATTCTTTATCATGAATTTGTACAGGTGAAATAATACCTAAAGACGTGTGCTTGATAAACTGCCTAACCTGATAAACAGCCTCTTCAACACCTCCTTTCGCGAAATTTAGTTTGTATTTTGCAGTTAGCATTTTCCCCGCCTCGAAAGGCTTCTGATTACCAGAGGCGAGTGCTTCCATTAGTGCCTCACATACTTCTAATGAAACCATATTCCCCAGTGTTAGCCGACTTTTCTCCGCTTTTTCTGAGATTGGATTAAAATAAACCTTATTGACCACATTTTGAGCTTCACCCATAAAGTAGCCAAGTATATTCTCAACCATCAATTCCACCATCCTCTTAAGTGACTCTTTTGTAACCCATGCCAAATGGGGTGTTATCAAAACATTCTCCATGTATAGAAGCGGGTTGTCTTTTGTATTATTTCCCAAAACATCAAGCCCTGCTGAAGCCACCTTGCCGGACTTAAGTGCATCAATAAGCGCTTGTTCGTTTATTACTGATCCTCTCGCGGTATTTATTATAATCACCCCGGTTTTCATTTTATTGAAATGATCATGATCCAAAAAGTGTTTCGTGGAATCATAGAGGGGAAGATTGATCGAGATAATATCTGATCGCTCCAACAATTCATCAAGTGACACATATCTAATACCAAGGTCCGCAACAAGCTGAGGTTTAATAGTTCGACTATATGCAAGTACCTCCATCCCAAAACCCCGCGCTATTTTACAAGCGTGAGCCCCGTTGTTTCCTGTCCCAATAATTCCAATTGTTTTACTAATAAGGTCTTGACCCATTAGGGTGCTAAATGAAAATGAGAAATTGAAATGAGCTTCATTTCCATTAATAACGGTTGGCAGCTTTCTAACAAGGGCTAAAAGCAGCATAAACTGAAATTCTGCTACTGAGCGAGAAGAAAAACTCGGACTATTACATACCGCGATACCACATTCAGCGGCAGTTTCAACATCAACATAATCATATCCAGTGGAGCAGATAACTATTAGTTTCGTTTTAACAAGCTGTTTAATTACCCGCCCACTAATACTGCCGCTGAAAAAGCAAATTACATCAGCCATTTTGGCTTTTTCTACAAAGCTATCTTCTGTAACGAGAGCCTCGGGACTATAAGTTGTGACATGATAGAGCTGCTTTAGATAGTCAAAAAGATCGTCAGTTAACTTTTCATCAACTCCAAAAATAACAACCTTTTTTTTCTCTTTCTCTATTGACATAACTGAATGATAATAATGCTATTTTTTCAAGATAATTTAGAATTAGCTGCCGGTATTATTGGCCCAGCCACAAAATTTTCACGTATATATCTTTGAAATAATAGTTTCCAGTGCTTCACTTGCAATGAAATAATTAATACAACGCGTTAGTTCCCTTTCAGAAAAGAAAGACCTTCTTCGAGAGATGGGTAAATAGTCATGATAGAATCGAACCCGCTGATGCAAAAAACTTCTGCTATCGTTTCATTCAGAGAGCAAAGCGCCAGGCGTTTCTCTTTCTTCAGCATCTCTTTGGCGAGGATCAATATAGCGCGCAAACCGGCACTGCTGATATAGTCAACCTTCCCGAAATCGATCAGGACATGCTGCCCCGATTCCTGAACCATTGGCGTGACCTTTTTCTCAAACTCCCCGGAGGTCATAGCATCCAGCCGGCCATCGAGGCGAATAACAAGTACTTCCGAAATTTTTTCTGTTGTAATTACCATGATCGTTATTGATTTGTTTTGTCTTATCCGTGATTAGGGATGTGTATTTGAATGATATTATTTGAGCCTGCTCGCTGATAGCTGAAAGAATCGCTAAGGTTTTTCACCAGATGAATGCCAAGACCACCGATTTTCCGTTCGCTTATTGCTGCATTTATATCAGGAGCTTCGGCATCAAGAGGGTTAAAGGCTATAGCGTCGTCAGTGATCTCAAGCTGGATGCCATCCGCTTCTATGCTGAAACTAATGGTAATGTCATGCGACTGATCATCGTTGTACCCGTAAGAAATGGTATTAAAGACCAATTCCTCCACAATAAGGTTCAGCGCAAAGCAGGTCTCGTCAGAGACCTTATTGTCATGGCAAAATGACCTGATTTTTTCTGCGGCTGCGGGCAGGTTATCGGCCTTGTTTTGTATCACTATCCGGCAATCATTACCGCTTTCATTTAAATCCTTATTGCCAATATACTTGATAGCAAGCACGCTGATATCGTCCGATTGTTCTGTGCCGCTTGAAAACGCCTGTACATCTTTAATAAGCTGACCGACCAGTTCAAAGGGCGTCAGATGCGCTTTGTTGACCAGCATATCGCTGATACGCGTGCTCGTGTACTGTTGGTCGTTACTGTCAAATGCTTCGTTGATACCATCAGTATAAAGAAAGATAGTATCGCCGGCTTCAAGATTATAAACGGTGCCTGCCTTTTTACATGGGATATTACTGATGCCGAGTGGAATGCAATGGGTGTTCTTAAGCTCGCTTACACTGCCATCGCGCTTTACAATAAACGGATAGTTGTGCCCCGCATTGGCAAATTCAATTACGCCGGTTCGGGTATCCAGTATGCCAAAGATCAAGGTCACAAATAAGTTGCTTTCATTATCCCTGCACAGATAATCATTCACAAGTTCAATAACCTTGCTGGCGTTCACCTCTGCCATCTGTGCTTCGGCGCGCAGTATGGTTCTGGTAATTGCCATGAACAACGCTGCCGGCATTCCTTTACCGGAAACATCGCCAATCACAAAACAAAGATGGTGGTCATCAATAAAAAAGAAGTCATAAAGGTCACCGCCAACTTCGCGTGCCGGTTCAATAAATCCGTAAATATCAAATTCATTTCTGTCGCTGAAGGCTGGGAAATTCCTGGGGATCATTCCCATTTGTATATCGCGGGCGATCTTCAGTTCGCTTTCAATTTTTTCTTTTGCTGAAGTGGTGCGTTTTAGGTTCTCGATATATTGCTTCAGCTCAGCCTGCATGTGTCCGAATGATTTATTCAAAGAGCCGACCTCATCATTCGAAGTGCTTGGTGGAATGGTAATATCAAAATTTCCTTTTCCGAAACCTTCAGCAATTAATGCCAAACGACGCAGCGGCCTTGTAACCCGGTTAGAAATGGAGATGATGATAAGTAGTAACATGGCGAGCCCTGCCACAGCCATCAATATCAGCATCTGATTCAGCTTATGCAGGTCGGCGTAAAGTTCATCTTCAGGAAATACAAACCCGAGTGACCAGTCATTATTGGTAAGATGCGTATAATATATCCAGCATTTTCCTTCGTGAAATCTGGAATTGAAGGGCGCGAAGTCTTCATGGCCGGCAACCATTTCATCACCTATCTTTTTAAGATCTGGGTCATTTGTTTTTTCTGCAAGTGAGAAGATGTTCTCATGCATCACAAAACTAGTGTCGGGATACGTGATAAACGTTCCTTTTTGGGAGATAAGAAAGGCATATCCGGTTTCAAATATCTTTATCTGCGAAACAATTTTCTGAAGCCATTTCAGCGATACGTCTGCCGTGATGACCCCACAGATGCTGTCGGTTTGTCTGCACTTCTGGTATAGGGGAACCGAGTAAGTGGTCATCAGTACGTTGCCGCCGCCTTCATCATAATAGGGTTCGCTCCATACGGGTTTGCCTTTATCAATAGCGTTGCGGTACCATGCCCAGTCAGGATAATAATAGCCTGAATTTGCCAGGTCTTTGTATAATAGCGAATCACCTTTTTCGAAATAATACGGTGCGAAATATTTTACACGGGGGCTGAATTTATACGGAGAGAACGCGAGGCAGCTACCGTATATCTCATCATTATTTTTTACAATACCCGATAGCATCAATTCAACTTCTTCTGCTGATTTCTCCGTATCCTGTATCGTATACCCGGCATTTAGCACGATCTTTTCAATTACTTTGAAAAAACCTTCACTTTTGTTGATAGCCGAGGAAGTAAGGTTTTTTGTATTCTCCTGAACGTTTTTAAGAATGAGTTTTCTGGAGACATAATAGTTATACAGCAGTATCATAGCAAATATCACAAATACTGCCGATAGTATCGAAACGTTGAGTTTATATGCCAGTCTTTTGTTCTTGAACATGGATTATTTAGCAAGCTGACCTTAAAAGTAAGGTTATTTGAAATGATTTCAGCGAAAACAGGCGGGTACTCCTAAAAGAATCATCTTTTAGCGGCGGTACCCCCTCAGTTAATGGTGACGATCTCCGCTAAGTTTGATATTTTGAACACCTTCATTACCGAGGGCTGTACATTACTGATGATGAATTTCTCTTTGCCCAGCGCTTTTACCAGCCTGATCACAATACGTAAAAAAGTAGAAGAAATATAATCAACGTCACCCATATCAAAAGTCACCGCTGTGATATCACTGCTCATTTGTTCGCTGATCTCGTTTTCAAGTACTGCACAATTCATGGTGTCTATTTTACCTTGCAGTATGCAGGTAAGCAGATTATCATTCTTATGGTATGTATTCATGATGTTCGTGTTTAGTAATTATTATTATACAGCTCAAGCAATTTGTCGGCTTTGTTGTTTTCGTCGAGATACAATGATGTATCGAAACGTATAAAACGTTCGTTTGGCCTGCGTTTCGAAATCCTTTGAATATTGAGCAGATGTTTGGCACTCACGTTATCTGTTGTGATATTCTTGCCTCCTGTGCCACAGCCAAGTGTAAGTGAAGGGCTTAGTTTGTTGAACATGCCGCCAACAGCGCCTTGTGATGACGGCGTATTCACACAGATCCTCCCTGCATTCATGTGAATGGCAAAATATTTTATTTTTTCTTCATTATTGGAATAGATAGCTGCAGAATGTCCAATCCCGCCGTGGTAGTTGAGGTCGATGCACATGTTGATGGCTTTCTCAAATGATTCAACCACATAGAACGCAAGTATTGGCGCTAATACTTCTGACGATAACGGATATTCGTCACCGACAGCGGTAAGCGGAGCGATCAGCAAGGCAACATCGGCGGGTGCATTTATCCCGGCTTTCTGCGCAATGTCATACGCCGATCGTCCAACAATGTCGGGGTTCATCAGCAATGTTGTGCTATTTATAGCAAGATTATTAAGTAGTACAATTTCCTGGTCGTTGAGAAAATATGCCTTGCGTGCTTTGAATTCAGCAATAACCGTATCGGCGATCTCCTTTTCTACAACAATGGCCTGTTCGCTTGCGCAGATGGTGCCGTTGTCGAAAGTCTTTGACATAAATATCTGCGCCACGGAGAAAGGAATATCGGCAGATCGCTCAATAAACACCGGAACATTGCCGGCGCCAACGCCTATGGTTGGTGTGCCGGAGCTATAAGCTGATTTCACAAGTCCTGATCCTCCGGTTGCCAGAATAAGCGATAGCCCTTTGTGCGACATCAGCTCCTGAGTTTGTTCACGGGTGACCGTGGTAAGCCATTGGATACAGCCTTCGGGAGCGCCCGCTTTTAAAGCGGCTTCATAACAAATGCGTGCCGTTTCGCTACAGCAATCTATTGCTTTTTTTGAAGGGCAAATGATAACCGGATTGCGAGATTTGAGTGATATCAGCACTTTAAAAATAACCGTTGAGGTAGGGTTCGTTACCGGAATTATGGCCAGGATAGGGCCCATCGGCTGTGCAATTTCCACGATACCACTTTCTACATCATCACTTATGATACCAACGGTTTTTAGATCTTTAATATCTTCATAAACCAGTTGTGAGGCAACAACGTTCTTCACAACTTTGTGTTCCCATATGCCAATGCCGGTTTCCTCGTGCGCCATTTTTGCGAGTTTAACACGGTTGTTAAAAGCCGCCTCGAACACACTTTTTACAATGCGGTCGGTTTGCTCCTGAGTAAACTGGCTGTATTCAGCGGCTGCCATGGTTGCGTACTGAATAACTTCGTCAATAGTATCTCTCATAAATTTTTGATTATCGTTAAACTATCGTTACAAATAAACGAAAAAAATAAATTAAAACGAGTTATTATTTTCAGGTTTGACAATTAAATTATAGTGCATTTCCCTGCACCGCATGTGAAAGAGTTAATAATTAGAATCAAGGTTTAGATTTTCTCTGCGTAACTCCGTGATATCCCTGCCTGCCGTTAGGCAGGTCTGTGTTTCTCCGTGTTAGTTTTTTAAAAATTTCACAGAGGTTCACAGACTGCTACAGAAAACCACAGTGATATATTTTCAAGTCTTGATTCGCATTAATACTTATATGTTTAAAGGCAGGCCTGATATCTTTATGGTGGCGCTCCATGAAAAAGCAAATGTGACGTAACGATAATTAAAAGTTCAGACCACTCCGGGAAGTGTTATTTGCTTCATTGCGAGGAGGGACGACGAAGCCCGCCTGACCGGACGGGCAGGCAGGCAATCTTCTTAAAAGCAGCGAATTACAGATTGCTTCATCCGCCAGGACGGATTCGCAATGACGAAGGTGACTTTTCGGAGTTCCCTTGAAGTTATTAAAATATTATTATGTTTGTGATTACAAACCACGATATTATGAAAACAGTAAAGGTATGTATAGTGACGTTTGTTGCTGTTCTTAGCGGACTGACTGCTTTGGCCCAGGTTATGAACATTGAACAGGAACGTATCAAAACAGACACGACAGGTTGGGCTGGCTCAGCAAAACTTTCGGCGGAGTACACAAAGAACGGACAGGATCTATGGACAGGCAGTGCCAATGTTCATGTTCAGTTTAAGACAAAACGCAGCCTTTATCTAAGCCTTACTGAATATAACCTTACCAAAGGATCAGGAAGCGATTTTGTAAATGCCGGGGCGCAGCATTTTCGTTACAACTACAAAATCAAAGACTGGTTTACCGCAGAAGCGTTCACCCAGGCCCAGTTCAATAAGGTGTTGAAAGTGAAGATCCGCTGGTTGGTGGGTGCCGGTCCCAGATTTAAAGTAATTAACACCAAACCATTTCGCCTCTACGCGGCCACCTTGTACATGTATGAGCACGAAGAGCTTTATGATACCAATATCGTGAACCGGAATAACAGGCTGAGCAACTATTTATCTTTCACGTTGAAAATAAAAGACAATTTGAGCCTGCTGCATACGAGTTACTACCAACCTAAGGTAAATCAGTTTTCAGATTACAGGATATTGTCTCAATCAGATTTGAAAATTAGCATCTCCAAACATTTTTCTTTCCTGTTCAGCTACCTCTATACCTATGATACGTTTCCGGCTATTGGAGTGCCAAAAGAGACGCATTACTTCGGCAATTCTATTGAAGTAAACTTCTAATAGTTATCGCCGAAACGGGCTTTGATGTATTTCAACGCTTCGCTGATGTCCAAAGCATTGCTTGATGGCCCTATACGAATGAACATCTGTTCGTCGAATCCGGGCTGCCGCAGAAAAGCCGGTCTGTCCGCCGCAAGGCAATCGACCACACATACCGTTTTATCGGAAAGCTTTTCAAGCCGGGTGCGGATATAAGGACTGAAATCGCGGCCCAGGCAGGTCCGAATCAGGGTCCAGAGATGGAGCAGAAATTTGTCCTCATTGGCAAACTTATCCGATTCAATTCCTTCTATTGAACCATCATCACGAACACCAATAAGCAGGTAACCACCTTTTGAGTTTAAAAAGGCAGAAATAGTTTTAAGACATGAACGCTCAATGGCAGCATTGGTTTTTCCGGCACGTATATCCCAGCGCAGCGTAGATTTAAACTCAAGCGTATCGCCTTCTCCTTTGCTGATGATATCGGAAATGAGTGGCACTGAGGCTGCCTTTTCCGAAAGCAATTCAAGATATGCTGATACTCCTGCAACTGCAGCAAGAATTTCTGTGTATTTTTCTTCACTCTGAAATTTAAGTGAAATGGTCCCTTTCGCGTATTCAACAGGATTGATTTCACCGAGTACAAGCAGAAGCGGCAGCACCGTGCCGGACTGATGACAACTGCTCAATGCATGAAGCGCGACTTTCTGATCGTTGGATAAACGGCTGTAACTGAGTTTTAGAATTTCAGGAAAAGGATGTGAGTCGTTGTCTTCCAGATTAATTTCACTCATGACCTTTTCGGAGAAGGAATTAACAGCGCCGATCAGGCCGGTGAGTGAGGTGAGGGAAAAAGTAAAGAGCGGATCGTCGGGACCCGATAATGGTTTCACCGAACGGCCTGAAGTTTTAAGCATCACAAATGGATCCGCAGACAGCTGTGTTTCCCAAGCTGTGTGAGAAAGGGTTTGTTCTGAAAGAAAAACATCATGCAGATAAGAGAAAATTATATGCGAGGAGAGCCCGTGCAAGAAGGTGTTGTTTTTTAATTGAAGGTCGGTGATCAGAAAACGTATCACGGATTCTGATGGGTGCGAAAACTCATTCAGCCCGGGCGTAAGAAGGCGTTTAGAGCCGGAGCAGATGTAATATTTATGATCGTCACAATAGAGATCGAGCGTTTCAGGATCGCAGCTGATTTCAAAAGCACGTGCATATTCCTCAAATGTTCTCATCATTTCCTGTTATCAATTATTCGTTTCGTTTTTGCTGTTCGTTCGGCGCTCATAATGCCTCCAGGCGGGATAAGAATCACACTGAAACTCCCAATATTATTGGCTTCCCGGTAATCGCGCAGCGCATGGATCTGGTTATTGAATGCGGTCTCAATATTATTTCTGAGTGTTTCGTCCGTTGCGGTTGCCGCGATGCGTGTCTCGATATTTATCGTAATGTTCACCCGTTTTACTTCATCTTCATCGATCACAGCCTGATAAATAGAGGTGAGCTCCGGAAATACTGCCGACACATTGGTAATATCCTGAAATGAGATACTGCTGGCGGGTAATACGATGCATTTAGCGGAGCGGTCAAGTAAGCGTAATTTGGGTGATGTTCGTCCGCAGGCACATGGTTCATGAACCCATTCGGCAAGATCTCCGACGTTATATTTCACAACCGGAAACAGGGTGCGGCCAAATACTGTTACCAGCACTTCTTTCGATTCATTAAGATCAACCCTGCACCAGTCTTCTGCCACATGATGTTCGGTTCCTTTGCAGTGTTCGCATTGATAGCCGATAGGTCCTGTTTCTACAGCGGCATATCCAAATGACTTAAACAGCTTAACGTTAAAGACACGGATCAGGTTATCAATGTCAGCCTGCGAGATGTATTCTCCGGCATAAAAGACCTTTTCAATGGTAATCCCTGCATTTGTGTGTTCGCATGCTTCGGCAAGTCTGATCAAACCACTTGGAAAGCCAAGAATAACATTCGGTTTGAATGTCTTCAGATATTCTATCGTTTGGTCAACCGGCTGGTTGCAGGAGAGCGAAATGATCCGGCACCCCGTTTCTTCCAGACCAGCGTTGACGGCCAGAAAGCCTGTATACAGCCCGCCGGCTTTCAGATAATTGGCAACTACATCGTTTTCATTTACGCCTGCAGCTCTGAAACCTTCACCAAATATTCGTTTCGATTCATCAAATTCGTCAATACCATACAGCAGGAACTTCGGGCGGTTTGTTGTGCCGCCTGAAGCGAAAATATAGCAATGGTCAGGCTTTCCCGTTACCAGCCTGAAGTTTTCGTCGGCAGAACATTCAAACAGATGATTCTTTTCAAGTGGCGGCACAGCAAGAAATTCATCAAGGTTCTTCAGCGGCAGACTAATATCTTTATAAAATTCGGAATAGAAAGGCGCTGTGGCAGCGGTGAGTAGGAGATCATTGATTTTTGCCAGCATGAAGGTGTCTTTCGCTTTGCCCGAAATATTTTCCAGTCCGAATTTCTCTGAAGGCAGGGCTTCATAATTCATCAGGCGTACCAGGTTTTGCAGAATCATTTTTCCGTCGTGCGGATGTTCAGGATTCCGGCCTGACGACATGATGCCCGGCTTTACGAATCGCATCACGCCCATGCGCATAAAATCTTCGGTGATCTGTTGCATCTTACCGGATGACGCCACCGAAAGTGTTGACATATAGTATTTCATCCGACTCAGATTCCCTTTCAGGATATCCGTATAATCGTTTACAATATTCACAAAAATAGTACGGTTGAGCGGGGAATCAATGATATCTGCCGACCGTTGCACAATGACCGTATGATGCGCTTTTTTACCTTCCTTCATAGTTAGTGCGCCATTGAATTCTTTCCAGAGAAGCATTTCGCGCTCTTTTCTCAGCTCGATGGCGGTGTCTATATTCATTGATGACTGCGGGAATTTTGCAGCTTCGGCTTCGAGGCCTTCGTACAGATATTTCAGAAAATCGTCATTACCGGCATCTTCTTCTATAAAGATATTCTGACAGGATGTACAGGCTCGCTGTTCCCACAGCACGATATCATGTGCAAATCCTGCAGCTGCTTCACGTAATTGTGCATCTGAAAGTCCGCGGCTCACAATCCCGTAACTAATTTTTGGACCAAAAGCCAGCACTTCCGATTTAGCAGCGAGGCCGTTCTTATATTGTTTAACGGAATCTTCCCCGCCAAAAAGTAAAATAACGTCAGAGACCTGTTTGATGATATCTTCAACACCCTTATTGTGCCGGCTCCAGTATGTCATAGCGATATACGGAACAATTTCGTTGTGAATATCCGCTTCAGTAAGAGCTTCCATGAACATTGTAGGAAATAGAAAATCCTGAGCAGAAACTTTGAGTATGTTGATATTTTTTGTGATGATACCCTGGATGAGCGAACCCACGGAGCCGAGGAAAATATTGCCTGCAGCAACATGGCAAACAGTTCCCATCGGGATGGCGCGCTGGTGGCGTGAATGACGTAAGCTTACGTAATAATCAAGGCAATGATGATCGGGGCCGATCTGTTTCAGCATCCGCTTAAGCGTATCGCGACTGTTTGAAGCTCTGAAAGCATTGAATCCATAGGTAACCATCTCAGGCGAATATTGCAGATGTTCGGGTAACTCAAGCATCGCTTTTTTGTAGTATTTGCCATTGGTATCGCAGAGGATCTTTGCTGTTCGTTCCAGCACCATCAGAATAGTATCAATCGGCACATCCATGAACTGCCTGCTTTTTTCATCCAGTATGGCTTCAGTGAATATCTGTGACGCAAATTCAGCTTCGATTTCGCCGGCAAATTGATGTGTTGCACCAAATATGTAATGTTTAAATTCCTTGAGTTCCATAATAATTTTCATTAATGTTATTGATACGGAATATGCTGGTTATTTTGGCCAGTGTGTGGCGTGAGCTTTTTATTCCCTTTGTTGTTTATAAACCCTATTTAACAACAGTTGCTATTTTTGACCTTACCGGAATATTACCTGAATTAAGACCCGGCTTCTGACCGTGCATGTCGAAATTCAACTTCACCTGCGGTCTGAAGATCAGGCAATGTGTAGAACCTCCAAAATGGAACATGCCCAGTTGATCTCCTTTGTTCACATGTTGCCCCACTTTAACGGTTGCATCGCATGACGACACCTCGGCCATGCCAACAAACATCACACACATCAGGCCGATATCAGGATTGTCGGCCTGAATGAAGACGAGCGCCCTTGTAGCCAGTTCGGTAATAAATGCCTGGGATTCGTTAGGCCCGGCAGGATCGAATTTTTCGGATAACGCTTCTGCATAATACGAGCCATCAATTACCCTGATCTTCACAATTTTTCCGCTTACCGGACTATGCCAGCGGTGATAACTTAGAGCACTTAAAAATGCCTGGTATATGGTGCCACCTTTAAACTGTGGCGCCAGTGAATCATCGGCCAGCATAAATTGCAGTGAATAGGGTTGTGCTTTGATCCAGAAATTATCATAGTCTTTCACATCTGTTGCTATCCGGTATGGAGCCGACTCACATGCATTTGCGATCACGCTATTGT
Source organism: Bacteroidota bacterium (assembly GCA_037133915.1). NCBI lineage: Bacteria > Pseudomonadati > Bacteroidota > Bacteroidota bacterium. The sequence continues at coordinate 106,068 of JBAXND010000005.1, read as the reverse complement.
CGTCGGGGTTTGCAACAGGCCGCTGTCCCTCGCGAAATTCTCTTGTAAAAAAGTTGTCCCATGATGTGAAACCGTAATACTGTTTTGCCGGGTCACATTGAAACTCTTTTGCAAAATCAGGCATCGCCTCCATCGCATCCTTACCAAACCACCCTGATTTCGGGTCATCACTCAATACATAACGGGATTCCGGCGAACTCAGATATTTCCCCCATTCATTCAGAATTTTTTTAAGCTGACGGTTCACTTTCTCGTTCGTAAACGCTGCAAATCCCGCCTGTGTTCCCATAGGCCAGTCGAAGATCGCATTTATCGGAAACCCTACAAGTCCTGTTTTATCGAATTTCGGGGCTGTTTTCAATATGCGATTGATAAGGCGCAACATCTGATTATAGTCCCGCACTTCAGGCTTTCCGGTAGGATCATTGTTATAATGCGATTTGTTCGGAACTTGTGTGAACATCTGATTAAAAAGCATAAAAATTGTCGGGTCACCTTCAATCAGATCTTTGAATTCCTGCATAACAGGTAGCAGCGGTGATTTGTCCGAATCTGTTTCTTCTATCAGATTTACAAGCCATTTTTCCATAATTGCCTGGTCGGAAGGGAGCCATTGCCCAACACGAAATGCCTCCGGCTTTGTGCTTACATTATTTGATGGTTCTTTTTGTGCAAGCAAGCTGCATGATGCCAGGATGAGACCGCAACACGCCAGAATGAATTTTCTCATAATTGTTGTCATTATTATTATGTACTTCTTTTCGCTGGTTGTTATATTCTTCTTTAATAATCAAAATTATTCTACTGTACGAGTTAACTTTTTTGAGATTTATTAAGAATTTCCTGAGCTGCAATAGCGCAGCCTTTATGTTTACGAATGCCGCCTCTCCTGATGGATGCGATGTACAGGCCGGGCATTCCGCAAGTGCAATGATCTTTGATTGTGCACAGATCGGTAGACAGAACAGACAGATTAGACTGTGAAGTGTTGAAAGGCGTAAGGAGCTGCAGCAGCCCTTCCTCACCATGAGGCAGGATTTTCATAGTGAGTGGGTCGCGTACCAGCAAACGTCCGTAAACGGGTACATGATGAAATCCGTTTTTACATGCGGCATACGGAATGCCATGTTCGGCCATGCCGTATGTGTCGCGAACATTCGAGGCAGGAAGACCGATATTCTTTTCGAGGAATGTTGCAAAATCTTTATGTGTCATGGATTCGCCGGTATGATTTTTCCAGCCGCCACCAGCAATCACAAAGCTGTCAGGATGCACTTTAAAACCTGGTTTTACACGAATCAGCTCCTGAACGAAGCGCGAAATGAATGCTGGAAATCCGACAAATCTTACCGGCTGATCTGGTGGCAGGCTGATGATTTTTTCAACCCATTTTCCAATGTTAAAATCGAATTCTCCTTTTTGTTCATCCCATTCAATGGTCCAGTAGCTGTCAATTGCTGGTGCCATTTTTGTTTTTTGTTCGGCACTCCAGGCGGTACCAACATCAGTTGCTTTTCCCCGATCGTAATTAAAGATGAAATAATGAACCGGAGTTGGACTTACCATTCCAATTTTGTCGAACGCAAAGCCTGAAAGTTTTTCGAGCCTGGCCAGTGAGGGTGCATCAAAAAAGGTCTGTGTTTTTTGTCCGGCTGTTCCTGAACTGGTCAGTGTTAACACGATATTTTCGTCAGCGACACTTTTGAAAGCGTGTGTTTTCATCGTTCCAACAAACAGTGTCGGGATTTTGAAAATGTCCTCGTATTTCTTTAACATTTTCGGGCCAAAACCTGCGCGTTCGGCCAGAAAGCGGATGAATGGCTGCTTTTCGAATTGAAACAGGTAATTCTCTTTCATTGCCTCAAAGAACAACTGATCATTTTCGCCGGAGAATGCGTATGCTTCCGGGTTGTTACAAAGCGCTTCAATATTGGGGAAATTCATAACTGAGATTTTTTATTCATTTTCGGTATTAGGGTCAAGATTCCGGATATAGTCCATCAGCTCCTGTCCGAATGGAGAGCAGAAGCGCAGGGATTCATAGTCATATTTCTGGTTATTGAGATATTGCAGCAGCAGCCATATTGAGCCATCATTTCCAGGCCGGAGCCCGCCAAAGAAAAATCCGAGGGCTTCAAAAGCACTACACTGTTGCGCTGTTTCAGGGCTATCGAGCGGCAGGTACAGATATACCGTCTCTATCCGACTGACACAATAAGCTTTCAGCGTTTTGCTGATACGCTTCTGAATGTCATTACCATACTGCTTCACAAAAATATGTCCGCACAAATACGCATCGCTTTTTGTCTCAATAGCACTGTTCATTTCACTGTCATTGCCATTGGGCTTAGCTGCAGTTTCGCAAAGCTCAATATCAACGCCTATATTCTTTAATATCTTCGTGATCATATCGCGGTGATGGGGTGGCGCAAAAACGTTTTTGTGCTGACGTGTCTTAAAAAAGCTGCATTGAAAAAGCAGGGATTCCCGGTTCTCATTTTCGGTATTGAGTTTATTCATCTTCAACACTGTTAAACGCGAAATGAACAGCGCCGATTCTCCTAAACCCATGCTCATGGCTGCTTTCTGCGAGTAGGGGTGTGTTGTAACGGCATGCACAAAAACACCGTCAGCACCCATTTTCTCAATTTCAGCAAGCTGATATTTTGACAATTCCTTCAAACATCCTGAGCCCCGGTAGGCCGGGTTGACGAAAGCTACAGCCATTTCTCTCATCTCCGATAAGTCATCTTTGATCAGGGCGCAATGACCAACTATCTCTTCATTGGCAGTATTAACGGCGACATAACTCATTAGCTCGCCCTTTTCATTCAGCTGCCTTACCCTTTCGGGATAATAAATGTGATCGTAAATGTAGGTCAGGTTATAGGTATAATAAGCAAGCCGTGAAATGACGGGCGATTCCTCAGGTTTAATTCTGCGTATATAGAAATTTACCCGTGCGGCTTCCTCGACGGGATCCTCAGGTGCAGGCGGCAGGGCTTCATCGTGATTGATGTGTTTGTGCGGAAGGTATTTTTCAATCCATATTGCCTGACCTTCTTTGCCCTTGTTGGTATAAACCACATTGTCAGCAAGGTTCTTGATCAGTAACATCCCGAGGCCATGGGCATCGTGATACAGAATATCTTCAATTTTAACATGCTCAAATGTTTTTATAGCATCTGTATCCATTGGGATACCGGTTGTTTTGAGCGTAATTCCGATGCCCAGTGTGGTCGTTTGCATTTCGGTTTCGATGAGCCCTTGTTGCCCCGGCAAATACTCATACTTGATGATATTGCTCAGCACTTCTTCAAGGATCAACTCGATGTGGCTGCACTCTTTCCCACTAAAACCAATAGTTTGCGCATAGGCTACGGCACCAGCCATTACTGCTTTTATCAGACTGATATCGTTTCTTGCGGATATGCGGAGGTCTTCCATGTTCTTGAAATTTGTTTTTAAAAACGCCGGCAATAATGCGATACTGCCGGTTCAGGCATTCATTTTATAATTTATTACTGATTCTCGGGATAAACAATATTGGTATTGCGGCTACCACAGTGAGTCCTCCATTGATAAAAAGCATGGTTTGAACAGCCATGCTCTGTGCCATCAGGCCATTCAGGAGATATGCAAGAGGAATGACTGCTGTAGCAATGCTCACCTGAAGTGAAAAGAACCGTCCCTTCATAGCATCTGGCACATGACGCTGAAATAGTGTAATTACTATTGCATTGGTTATGGCCAGCGTTGAACCGATCACGAGGAACTCTGCGATCAGCACATATTTTATCGGCGTAAGCCCCACAAGTACCATAGAAAGTCCCATGGTAAATAAGGCGAGAAAAATAGTGAGGTAAATGCTGCTGTATGATTTTCTAAAACTGAGAATCATTGCTGTGATGCCTGCTCCCAGTGCAAATGATCCATCAAGTAGTGCAAGCCAGTGCGCCGTTTCCTTCAACTCGAATTTTACGATCATCGGGATGATCAGCGTTAGCGGGGCAGCAAAAAGATTAAGTGAAGCAAAGATCAACAGCATGTAAAGAATGGGCTTATTCATTTTCAGGAACCTGAAGCCCTGTTTTAGCTGCTCAGAAAACTTCTCTTTAAGCGCCGTGCTTTTGCTGTCAAGCCGTATGAACGACATCAGGACAAAAGAAAAGAAATAACATCCGGCATTAAAAGCAAGTGCCCATCCGATACCGATCGTTGCTATCATAATTCCTCCCATCATGGCGCCCAGAATATTCGACAGGTATATTGACGTGGAATTCAATGCTACCACCTGCGACACTGATTCTTCATCCGAGAGGTTTCTGAGTGATGACTGGGCCGACGATTCAAACAGCGGTACAAAGGTTGAAATTGCAAAGACCATAACATATAGCAATGACATGCTCAGGGTATTGGTGAAATACAATACCGTTAATCCTGTTATCAATGAAAATCTGATGAAATTTGCCAGCTGCATGCATTTTTTCCGACTGAATCTGTCGGCCAGTGTCCCCATTACCGAACCCAGCAATACCGCTGGCAGGACATTAAGCGCCATCAGTATTCCAAGGTGCAGTTTGCTGTCCTGCTGCCCTTGCGAAATAATCCACCAGGCCAGTGTTATGGTAAAGAACTTATCTCCTACAGAAGACAACATCCTGCCCGTGAAAAAAATCCTGAATTGCTTGAATTGTACTAAAGGGTGTCTGGCAAATTCTACTTTCATCCGCTGTTTGTTTATAAGTATAACCGGCTATTTTAGCAATAACATTCTTTTTGCTTCTGAGTAATCTCCGGAATAAATTTTATAAAAATATACTCCGTCCTGTAATAAAGAACCATCAAATGATGTCTTATACGTTCCGGGCATCAGTACTTCGTTTACCAATGTTTGAACCTCATGGCCGACAATGTCATAAACAACAATTTTGACATTACCGGGCATTGTGACCTGATAGTCTATGTCGGTATTCAGATCAAATGGGTTGGGGTAGTTCTGTCCAAGCCGCGGAAATTGTACCTTATTTTCATTTTGAATATTGGTAAGCAGAAGCCCGCCCGATTCATGATAGCGCTTAATGAATTCCTGATAATACAGGTTGTTGATCCTTGCATCGAATATTGTAATTGAGTTCTCATCATTTCCAATATTGGCAGGCGTTTCCCAATTAAATGATCCCGTTGAAGTGATTTTATTCCCTCCCGGAAAGTCGGCATCAATGATCATATATTTATGATGAACCAGTCCGGGTATTGTATCAATGAATACGTCAGCCGCGGGATTCCATGTGTTGGGTACCAGAAGGCCTTTCATGCGCGGATACGCGGAATTGGCAAGCTTGGAATCTGTTGAATCAAACACACCTTTGATTTCGATTCCATTATTGAAATCTACATGCAGCACATTTTCGATTGCCGGCAATTGAAATTTCAACATGCAGAAGTACAGACTTTGCTGCGGCTTCGTCAAAATCAGATCAGAGAGGAATGCGCAAACGCTGTCGGAAGGCGAAAAATAGACTTCCATCCGAACACCTGCAACATTAAAAATGTGCGGTACATTATCAACTTTCCGATCTCCGAAGCGGGCGTTTGCCGAGTCGGGCAAATTCGTATGCGAACCCCACATTTCTTCAAATTCCCGTGTATATGCGGCACACAGCGCTTCATCCTGAATAACGATAACATTATTTCTGGAGGTGTGAAACTGCGCATGAGAAACGTTTGCCGAACCAGTCCACAAATACTTATGGACTGAATCATGATTAAAGCGGTAATCAAAAATCCAGAACTTGTTATGCATTGAAAAGGTCGTATCATATTCTCTTTTCAGCACTGGAATACCATTCGCGAGCAGCGAATTGATCAAGGGTGTATTAGAGGTGTGATTATAAACAAACCGCACGCTCACTCCGCGATTTTTTGCATTGATCAGTGCATTCGAAATGGATGTATAATAGTCAAAGTCCCACAACGTAATATCAATGCTATATTTCGCGCTGTCGATCCTGTTTAACAGAAGTGTTTCAAAATGCTGGCTACCCTTTGCATTTTCTCCAATACTGACGGTAGTATCGACCGTGGTATTAAAATATACCTGAGTAGCACCGGTTGATTCGGATTGTGTAATAAAGTAGCCTGAATCGACAGCTGTCCCACCTGGATTTTGAGAAACAATCTGGTATTTGTAGATAGTGGCCGGTTTAAGGTTGGTGACAATTATCGCGTGATTTGTTATCTGCGCGGCATAATAAATCGAATCCGTAAACAGTATGGGCTGATAATTTGAATCTGACACCATCCATTTAATTTTTGAATCCGCGGGCACATCTGTTTGCCAAAAGACTTTGACACCAGTTTTTGTAATGCTGTCGTATGACAGGTTTGAAATAAATGGGCCGGCATCGGGAATACTGCAAAAATAGGAAAACGAAGTTTTTGAGAAATTGCGAATTAGCATAGTTCCACTACAAGGCACAGCGGTTAGAACAAAGGAGGCAACAAGTACGAACGCCAGTGAGCGTATAAGTTTTTTCATTTTCCCGGGATTTTATAACTGTCAATTTTGCTTTGGCTGTTCTGTTGTTTGTATGCATGTATGTACGTGTTGGAAACATCGTTTGCCAATGTTAGCAAATATAATAAAAATACCGAATAACATATTTTCTTGTTTACTTGTGTAATATACCTGATTATAGCCGGTTCCCGATAGTACAATAGCCTCATATCGCGACGGAAAGATAGTCAGCAACGCCTATTTTTATATATTTGCATGTAACGTAAACGGGCGGATTAGTAAAAAATGACATCCAAAATATTTTTGTTAGAGCTGCTGTTAACATTTATGGTAGCAAGCGGTTGGATCTATTTCACGGTACTTGCCGGGCTTCGGCTTGGCACGAGAACAGGTGGTTTTATTGGAGGACTCCCTTCGACTGCACTGCTGTCATTCTTTTTTATTGGAATAACAGAATCTCCGGAAAATGCCGCTGCCGACACGACAATATTTCCAATAGCCATTTCAATATCCGTTTTGTTCTTAGTGGTTTATGCTGCCCTGGCGCGGCGGGGTTTTTGGTTGGCAATGGTGTCTGCCCTTTGTTTCTGGCTTGTGTCAGCGTTTATTATTGACTTTTTCAACTGGGCTAACTTTCTGCTCAATCTTTTTATATATGCCGTTGTTGTGTCCGGTGCATTTATCACACTTGAGAAAATTCTGCGGATCAGATCCGTTGTTTCTGAAAAGAAGGGGCAACCCGAAAAACATCTATTGATCCGTTCTGTATTCGGAGGATTTGCAGTAATGCTCAGCGTGCTGATTGCAAAGGCGGGTGGTCCTGCCCTGGGTGGTATCGCTGCAGCATTCCCGGCAATGTTTATTTCTATGCTTACGATCTCATATTACGCTAACGGCGTCATGTTTTCGAGAGCAATGACCAAGCCGTTGATGATTACGGGGATGATCACGGTCGCTGTATTTGCCATCTCGATCCGTCATTTCTATATGATTTCAGGTTTGTATATCGGCACCCTTTGCGCCATTGTCGCGTCCGGCATAGGCGCGTACCTGACGTACACTTTTATTTTACCCAGACTTAAATAGAAAATCTTTTGGAAGACAGAGTGCATCGGCAGGCTGATCACCTGTTACAGGTTTTAGAAGTTTGTTCCTGACTGAACCGGGTATAAGGTTGTCAAAGTCAATACTACTGATCTTTTCAGGTTTTCCTTGCTCGTGTTTCTCTAATAGTTCATCCACCAGAAAATAAGCAAGCGGACTTAATGCTTCTGCAAGTTTTCGGTAAACCTTAAGCGGATCGGCAGGAAGTTCTCCTTTTTCATTACGAACGTTAACCAGAGGCGACTTCCCGACGACAGCTCCGCCGTCAATTTCTTCCGATACATGATGCACTGACCAAACCGTAGTTTTTAAATCATACTTCGCGAGATCGTCATAAGGCGCTGGTCCAGCACCCTGATGGTTTGACAGATCTGACGGATGAAAATTGTATATACCATAATGAGCCAGATTAATAATGAAGGAGTCTATCACCTGTCCAAAAACGCATACCAGAATGGCATCCGGATTCCATTGTTTTAGTATGGCCTGAAAAGATGGCACCTTAATCTCACCGGTATATACCGGGATACCATGGCAGAGACCTGACTCAATGATATATGTTTCATCGATTACCCGATAAGGCATTTCGAGCAGGTTCCACACTCTTTTTTTGAGTGATATTTTTGCATCAGGATTCAACGGATTGTCGGTTACCAACCCAACAAGGTTTATTCTTCCGGGTTGGTCCCTCTCAAATTCTTTTAACGTTTCAAGTACCAGATAGCCAAAATCCCAGCTTGCAAACAAAGCGACCCTCAGCCCTTCTCCTGTTTTGTCAGGATTCTCCGAAGTGCCCGGCTCCAGAAGTCCACCCCAGCGTGAATCCTTTTCGGTGGAGAATCTTCGGCCTTGTTTGTTCCGGACAACCAGATATTCAATTAACTTCTCATTTTCAGGATTGGCCATTACAATAGAATTTATACTGACATTTCTTCAATTTCTTTTTCCTTTTGATCCTTTTCATTTTTCTTTGCTCCGATATGAAATATTTGATTCAAAATTATAGCAAGCATTGTAGCTAAAGTAAGTGAGGATGAAAAGACCGGGCTTAGCCACGACGGAAGCCGGGAATAGAGGTCGGGCAATATAATCGCACTTAAACCGAAAATAAATGACAGTCCTATTACAAAAGTTTTCCGCGTGTCTAGTTTACAACTCTGTATGATCTGAATGCCGGAAATGACCATAAAACTGGTTACAAAAATTACAATTGCACCCATTATCGACGAGGGCATAATGGAAAATATGGAAGCGATTTTTGGTATGAAGGCAATCCCTGTAAAGATAAAACCTGCAAAGTATCCAATTCTTCGGCTAGTTGCAGATGTGGCCACAGAAAGGCCCACATTACTCGCCGAAGTGTCGGTTGCCGTACCGCCTAAAGCACCGGCAATGGTAACACTTAATCCATCAGCAAATAATCCTTTTCCAATATTTTTCATATCCGGGCGGGACCATTTTTCATCATTGATTTTTTGACAAGTAATAAGGTTGCCGATAGACTTAAGGCTGGAGCACAATGAAACGATAAAAAACGGGATGACTAATCCCCAGTCAAACTGATAACTAAACATTTTTACTCCTTTTCCTGGCAGTGAAAACCAAGGGGCATTCAACACTACATTATAATCATCATGTGATATCACTCCAGTAATAGCTGATATTATATATCCAATTCCTAGCCCGATTAATACACAGAAAAGCCTCAGTTTCCCTTTTCCCCAGATATTAAAACCAATCATTGTGAAAAGCGTAATAAGGGCTACGAATAACTCTTTAGTGTTTATTGAGTCGCCGGCATAATCAATTCCGACAAATTTTGATGCACCCAGAGGTATCAGGCCAACTGCAATCATCAGTACAACAAGACCGGTAATTTCAGTTGGGAATAATGACCTGAGCCTATGTACAACCCTGGAAAAAAGAACTTCAAAAAGGCCTGTTATTAGTGTCATCCCATGCATTAGCGGCAGCCCACCCATTCCCGCGGCCTGAATGGAAACCGACAGATAAGATGGACCCACAAGATGAGGACACAGATAGCCGGATCCAACCGGCCCTTTCCTCAGAGATTGCAATACCGTTCCTAAGCCGCCGGCAATCATGGAAAAACAAACGAGTGATTGAATAACGTCAAACCCTCCTCCAATCTCCTGTGCAATTAAAACGGGAATAAACAAACAACTGGACATGCTGAAGACATGCTGTAACCCTAAAACAAAAGCTGTTTTCCAGGGCGGCTTATCATCTACGCCATAGATTAAATTTGCGGGTTTTGTCGCCATTGCAGGATGTTAGAATTTTTTCCAGATGGATTCCATAAGGTATAAACTTGAACCAACTACAACTGTATCATTGTCAGAAACCACTTTTCTCGCGTATAGCATCTTTTTTATTGGGTTCGGTTGTCCAGGTGCCGGCCACATATAAGAAAGATAAACAAAATCATTCTTCTTCAGTTTTCCTAGAAGTTCCCGTATAGTATAATGGCCGGCATAATCCCTGAAATCACTTACATCCCTGCCAGTTTTCGTCGGATATGAAGGGTCAACGAGCAGCTTGCCATTTAACGTAAGTACGAAAAGGTAGGAATCATTAAAATAAAAAACACTCGCTTTATCCAGAAGTTGCGGATATGCTTCTTTTCCGGCTAGGTGCACGAGCTGTGCAGCCGAATCAACAATATCAACAACAAAAGGTATCTCGGTGCGGATGTTATACGTACCGCTGCCAATGGCATACTTTTTTCCATCAGGCCCTTTAACACCCTTTATGTATATATTTTTCCATGAAGGAAATATCTCTCCCGGTTCAGCCCAGAGACAATGAATCCAACCATAAGGCTTGGTTGCTCTTGACGCGATCATCATATTTAACTGTATAATCGGCTTTCCGTTCATATCTTTCATGTCTAGCATATTCCTACCAACAAGCTCTTTTGAAACAGGATGAAAAACGCACCTTCCTGTCAGGTCGTAGATGAAAATGTATTTTGTACCGGTAAACCACTTACTGTTATGCTTGCCGAATTCAGTAAATGCATCGTTCCCTTTCGCCGAGAAAAGTGTTGCTGCATCATTAACAAAACTAACCAGATCCCGAGTTTCCTGATACCTGTACTGGCTCATGTCTTCCTGAGGTTTCGGACTGTTTGTACAAGAAATCACAATCAGGAAACTTAAAACGCAGAGATTTTTACTCACCTTCATTATAAATGACGCTTATGTTACATCTAATACTCTATACTCAGTACTCCCCGGAACACCTTTGAAGTTTTCACTCAACCTATCTGAGATTTGATGCAAACAACCTTTATCAATAGGTAAGCTCTGAGCTTCAAGATCATTCCTGACTTTTGCCAGAAATTCTTCACTCAATACAATCCGGTTTTCAGTACATTTTGTCATCAGCCTTGCGGTAAGGTCAATGTCGCTGCCATAATAGTCGTTTGCCCCTTCAAGAAACGTGATATTGTAAACTTCAGTGCAATAATGTATAGATACTTTGCAGTTAAGAAATAAACTGGCATCAGGGTGATTGTTAATCATGAACAGTGCAGCGTAAATATCCTCCAGCAAATTGTAATAACCTCCCGCCGGGTATTTTTTTTTCAATTCTGTGTCGGGAATAAACAGCATGATCTCATCGCCAATACCTTTTACAACATCCTTCTCAAAATGATTGGAGTAAACAAGGAAATTGAACGTGTTATTCAGTTTTCTTCCCCAGTCGGCAATACCGCACGCGTATTTAAGATCTGTTGATTTGTTGATATCCATGAAGAAACATATCCCGGGGCATTTAGGGATACTTTCCAGTAACATTTGCATTTCAGCGGAATTCGGATCTTTATAATGAATGTAAAATGACATGAGAGTTATAAGAATTGATTGTGCTGGAACATTCCAAAACGGGCGATTGTAAAATGCTAGTAATTTCAGAATCAAAAGTATTGAAAATTCTTTGACGGAACAATAGATTCAATTGAACGTGCAACATGATTAAATTTTCACCTTTGCATCACTGTTCTTGTCATTCTCATTCATTATTTCCTAAGTAAGACCTGTACTCCCTCTCCGCGGCTGTGTTCTAGCTTCCCCGTTTTTCGGTTCGCTCGATTCAGATACATTATTGATTTCTTTTTGTCCCAGATACTAATCATTTTCTGATGTCAAATTTATATTATTTCATGCACAAGTTGTGGTGACTCCGGGCAGGAAAGGCGGTGGCTTGATGAAATGGATTTTAAATAGGTCAGAGCATCTGATCGGTCATAGGCGGAAGGGTCGCTAGTTCAAGTCTGGCAGGGGGAGCAGGAAACAAAACGGAGAGCGAGCGCGAAAGCGAACATTCTCCGTTTTGTTTTTCTCCGTTCGCTATTGGACCATAAGCCGGAAGTTGTGTGTCGAAGTCCCATTTACCACCCTTAACATATAGGCACCGGCAGCCAGATTTGCACTTATATCATTTTTTCCCTGCAACACACCGGAATAATATACGGGCATCCCAAGTTGATTTATTATCTCAATAATACCATCATCCGTCATCTCAAGCGTAAAACTGCCGCTATTGGGATTGGGATATAAAAAAAGCGCACCCGGCTGATTGTTGTTAATTCCAAATGATGTTACCACAATACAGGCTGAAGTATCGGTACAACCGCCTTCAGTAACCTGAACGGCAAAAGTGCCCGTATGCGTAAGAACATATTCCTGCCCCGTTTCACCGCCTATCACTGCAAAATTGTTATCACAATCAAGCCACTGATAAGTTGCAATTGCAGCATTCGCCGTAAGCGAATAAAGTGTCTGTGTTACGCCAATTTCGGCACTGTCAACTGCAATATTCATTGAATGCGTATTTGATCCTGTGGCCCCGGTAACAACCAGTGTCGTGATATGGTTTCCCGGAATGGAATAGGTAACCGGCCCCGGCGACTGTAATAACGATGTGGCTGGAGTGCCTCCTTCAAAAGTCCAGCTCCATGCTGTCGGATCGTCGGTGCTCGTATTCGTGTAAGTCACCGATTCTCCTTTGCAAATATTTGCTGTACTGGCAGTGAAAGAAGCGTTGGGTGGTGACAATGAAACACATTCTGCAGCATTTAATATCTTACGCTGGTCAGTTGCCGACCCGTCATTCCTGCAAACCAGTCCAACCAGAGAAATCCTGTTCGCATTATAAGATGCCGGCAATACGGTTGAATAATGATGTGTGAAAATATCACCGAAACCTACAGAATTATTTATGATGCCTGATGTACCCCATGCACCGCCAAGATAGTTCCGCGCTACATAACGGTGAGGTAAGCCGACAATGGGATTTCCTGCGCCATAATAGGCATGCCCGGGGGTTGTATTATAGCTGTTCACCTGATTGTAACCAGATCCGACTCCAACAACACTATCTTCCACTATGATGCAGTTGAAATTAAGAGTTCCTGTAACCGTACCGGTAAACGTAGCTCTGAGATATACATCCAGTGCACGTGTTCCGGAATTATAGATCACGGAATCGAAGGTGACCGTGACTGACGCCGGATCGGCAAGGATACCGCTGGTAGTCGACTCCCAGACGGTTCTACTAATTGGGGCGCCAGCACGGTTTATCACCGCCCGTGGATAGGACGGATTATAGAAACTTGATATACTATCTCCGTCGGTAAATGACATTGCATCATAATTATGGATATTAACAGCAATAGCATTCGGATGATGTGCCAGCAATGTATCCAGTATCACAAATCCATCAGGCGAATATTGCACCCAACTACCGGTAAAAACCTCTACAACCGCTTTCTGAACGGAGAATTGTGCATTGGCTGCATTTGAGAAAAACAGCATTGCAACACAAAAAATCTTAAAATATCGTACCATGACTGTTATTTTTTTGTTGTAACAAATATATGAAATTCAATACGAAAAACATCTGATTTGTTATATTTGCTCATCAATCCATACTTAATGATTACCGATGAAACAATTTCTCCTCTGCATCCTGCTCTTATCTACCTCTCTTACCGGCTTTTCCCAGACCTATACCGGAACAGGCGGTCCTATTACTGACGACGGACAGCCCAATTACTACATAATTAATGTGTCGGGATTGAGCCCGGCAATTATCAACGGCAGCCACGGGCTGCTCGCAGTTTGCCTTGATATCACTCACTCGTACGATTCTGATATGGATGTCAAACTGATTGCTCCCGATGGAACAACGGTGATGCTTTTCAGCGGAATCGGTGGCGGCGATGATAACTTTACCGGAACCTGCCTCAACGACAGCGCGGCCACCATGATAAGTACCGCAACAGCACCGTTCACCGGCACTTTCATCCCAATGGATATTATGGGCAACGTGAATAACGGCCAAAATGGAAATGGCAACTGGACACTGAAAATAACCGATACGTACGGTGCAACAAGAATCAAAAGATTATCTGGATAAAATAATAAATTCAGTGGCATCGCCAATCTTTGTCAAAGACGATACACATAAATTTTGCTTAGTCAACGAGGCCCTTTGCACCATGCTTAACCTTCCGAAAGAAGAAATTTTAGGCACAAGCGGGTATGAGTATCTTCCAAAAGATCAGATGGAAGTGTTCATTTCTAAAGATAAAGCAGTACTTAACACAGGCAGGGAAATTATTAGCGAAGAGTTACTGACAGACGGACAGGGAATAATAAGAACAGTCATTACCATAAAAACGTTGTACGTTGACCCTAAGGGTCGTAATTTTTTGGTGGGGGTTATCAATGATATAACAGAACTCCGGAACGCTACAAATGAAGTCAAACAATTAAATAGCAATTTGGAGCAACGCGTTCAGGAGCGCACTTTTGAGTTAGAACAAGTCAACAAGGAACTTGAATCATTCTCCTACACAATTTCGCACGATCTGCAATCGCCGTTGAGACACATCAGTGGTTTTGCAGATATGCTTGCCAGCGATTACAAAGAAAACCTTGCAGAAGAAGCACAGCATTTTTTGAATACCATCATAAAAAATGCAAAGTTGATGGCGCGACTGATTGACGACCTGTTGGAGTTTTCGAGAACCAACCGCAAAGAATTGTTGAAAACAGAACTGGATATGAATAAAGTGGTTGAAGCGGCCCGACTGCAAGTGATAAGGCCTGCCGACGAAGCACGGTTAGAATGGCATGTTTCAGCACTGCCCTTGGTAAAGGGCGATTACAGCTTACTCTTGCTGGTTTGGATCAATCTTATTGGGAACGCATTTAAATATTCAAAGAATAAAGAAAAATCCATTATAAAAATAGATTTTCGGGAAACGGAGAACGAATACTTATTCTCTATCAACGATAATGGTATTGGTTTTGACATGCAATATTCGCAAAAATTATTCGGTGTTTTTCAGCGCATGCATTCCTCAAAAGGTTTTGATGGAACCGGCATCGGTCTTGCGAATGTCCGCAATATCATTACGCGGCATGGCGGCAAAACCTGGGCTGAGGCCGAACCGGATAAGGGCGCAACATTTTATTTTTCATTGCCGCGAACATAAACTACGGAAAAGCTCCGAAGGTTGTGACTGACTGGCGTGATTTGCTTTTTTTCGCATATTGGATGGGTTAAAAAAGTATTGCACATAGCATTCTATTATTTCTCAGGAATCAGTAACCTGGCAAAAGCTCTTTTCTGCTCATCTTCAAACGACCCAAGATAATTTTCCGTAGTACGAAGGTCTGAGTGCCCAAGACTTTCGCTGATAAAAGCAATGGGTACGCCTCCGCGTTTAAGTATTGTAGAAAAAGTATGGCGAGCTACGTACGTCGTTAGATTAGTCTCGATACCTAGGTCTTTTGCCATACGAACCATATATTTGTTAGTAGTTTTGACAACTTGTTCAACGGCTTTTTTTTCACGAATGGGATCGTTTATATCATTAAGAAAAGGAAAAATGTAGGTTTCATCGCTTTTTCTTTTGTTTGACCACTTGCAAATAATTTTCTTTGCTTTGTCGGTGAGAATTATAACAATTGGCTTAGGGTTACGACTAGTTCTTTCGGTTTTCGCACGATAAAATGTGATCTTGTCACCTTTCAGATTTTTATATTTCCATCGACAAATATCCTTCATGTTAACGCCATTGCACATATATGACAGTATCCAGAGATCGCGGGCTTTGTCTTCAGCAGTTCCAGGAACCGTTTCAAAACTTATGATTTGTTGAACTTCTTTTATTGTGAGAGCCTTTTTGATATTCTGTCCGGTTGGTATTTGGTATTTCCCTTTTCCGAAAGGGTATTGCTCAGCCTTTATAACCCCCTCTTTCATTGCTTCATTAACAATTGTACGGAGACTGCGCAGATAAAACCCAACAGAAGTAGTTGATTTACCTTTGGAAAGCATCCAAGATTCATATTTTCTCAATAAATCCGGAGTGATCTCTTGAAATAAAAATTCATTTTTAAATTTTGCTAAACTATTTTTTGCGCACCGATATGAAATGGCCGTACTAATTCTAGACTGTTCATTGAGTTTGTCGATATAATTTTGAAAAGCAGTTGAGATATCCCGCACACTTGCCTTTTTGAAATATTGTTTTTCAAAAAGGTCAAACGAAAAGCTTTCCATTTTTTTGATGACAGCATCCGCCTCCTCAACGATTTTATTTGTTTGGTTACGGATTTCTTTGTAATCATTATGCGGTTTTTTTCCATTGACTTTATCCCATTCGTCTAAGGTCAGCTTGTATTGTGTTCCATAGTATTTTCTTCTTCGTTGAAATGTCACCCTAAGTTTAAGTGGATATTTATTATCTTTCGTAGCTCTACGGGTGTCGAGAATTATTGCTGTTGTTGTAATCATACTTTTACAGGATAAAATAATTTTGATACACATTTTGATACACAAATATAGTCAAATATCGAAAACAAACACAAATCAATAAAATAAATATTGCACTTTTAAATATTGATTAACTGATATTTATATAATTTACAAAAAAAATAGCAAGACATCGAAAACACTTATAAATTTGACTGTTAATCAGAGGGTCGCTAGTTCAAGTCTAGCAGGGGGAGCAAGAAACAAAGCGGAGAGTGAGAGCGAAAGCGAACATTCTCCGCTTTTTTATTT
This sequence comes from Bacteroidota bacterium, assembly GCA_037133915.1. Taxonomy (NCBI): domain Bacteria; kingdom Pseudomonadati; phylum Bacteroidota; species Bacteroidota bacterium. The sequence goes on along the minus strand of JBAXND010000005.1, from coordinate 89,336 downwards.
GTCTCTTTGTTGATACGAACAGTTATAAATAGAATCAGCATCTGATCCGCCACAGGCGGAAGGGTCGCTAGTTCAAGTCTAGCAGGGTGGAGCCAAAAACAAAGCGGAGAGTGAGAGCGAAAGCGAACATTCTCCGCTGCCGGTAATAATTCTCCGGATACAATTTATTTAATATTTATGTTCCTGCATATCACTAATTCCTATTTTTGCGGTTACACTTCTGCAAATACAGTTCCCGATGAAACATTTCTTCACCTGCCTCATGTTGCTTTTCTCCTTTCTTAATGGCTTTTCCCAGACCTACACCGGAACCGGCGGTTCCATTACTGACGACGGACAACCAAATTACTATATAATTAACGTGTCAGGAATGAACCCGGCTATTATCAACGGCAGTCACGGGCTGCTTTCGGTTTGTCTTGATATCACCCATACCTACGATTCTGATCTGGATGTTAAACTGATTGCTCCCGATGGAACAACGGTTCTGTTGTTCAGCGGAATCGGCGGCGGCGATGATAATTTTACCGGAACTTGTTTAAACGACAGCGCGGCCACCATGATAAGTACCGCAACAGCACCCTTCACGGGTACGTTTATCCCGATGGATATTCTTGGAAATGTGAATAACGGTCAGAATGGAAACGGCAACTGGACACTGAAAATAACTGACACATACGCGGCTGATGCCGGCACGTTGAATAACTGGTCGCTGGAATTCGGAAACAATCCGAGCGCACCTTTTGTAATGGATTCGTCGAACCTGCCGCTGGTTCTTATTAATACAAATGGTCAGGAAATACCTAACGAGCCTAAGATTACGGCCTCCATGAAAATTATTGATAACGGCCCCGGAAATTACAACCACATAACGGATGTGGCGAATGCTTATGACGGAAGTATTGGCATTGAAATCCGCGGCTCCTATTCGGCCAGCCTTCCCCAAAAGCCTTATGGGGTTGAAACCCGCGATGCACTGGGAAATAATCTGGATGTGCCGCTGCTCGGCATGCCTTCTGAAAATGACTGGATACTTTTTGCACTCTACAACGATAAGGTTTTTATGCGTAATACACTTGCGCATAAATTATTCGAGCTATCGGGGCATTATGCCACTCACAGCCGCTTCTGCGAATTGCTGGTCAACAATAACTACCTTGGAATGTACCTGCTAATGGAAAAGATTAAACGGGATAAACACCGGGTGGATATTTCAAAACTTGATGCCGACGATAATGCAGGCGACAGCCTCACCGGGGGTTACATCATTAAAATAGATTATCACGATGCCAACAATAGCTGGTTGTCGGGCTTTTCGCCTGTCGACCATTCTAACCTGGATGTGTATTTTGTTTATGAATACCCTGATCAAAACACCATTACAACACAGCAAAAATTATATATTCAGAGTTTCATGGAATCCTTTGAGAACGCTCTTTACAGCAGCCATTTTACCGAACCTGCAACGGGATACCGTGCATGGATGGACGTTCCGTCGTTTATTGATTATTTTATTGTGAATGAGGTTTCGCGGAATAATGATGGCTTCAAGAAAAGCTGGTACATGAGCAAAGATAAGGACAGCAAAGACAAGCGGCTTAATTTCGGACCGGTATGGGATTTTGACTGGGCATGGAAAAATATTAACGAGTGCCCGATCTTTGCTGCTACCGATGGTTCGGGATGGGCATATAAGATAAATGACTGCGGCCCGGACGTGAACTCTCCCGGCTGGGCAGTGCGGCTCATGCAGGACAGTACCTTCACCCATCAGCTCAATTGCAGGTATTTTACGCTCCGGCAGACAATTTTAGATACCGCGTATTTGTTCAGCTACATTGATTCTGTGCATATGCTTGTTGAGCAGGCACAGGCCCGTCATTACAGAAAATGGCCCATACTCGGCATTAACGTCGGAACTCCTGAAATTGGCCCACAGCCTACAACATATGATGGTGAAATCACAAAATTCAAATCCTGGATCAGTGACCGGCTTGCATGGCTCGATGCAAATATGCCTGGAAGCTGCCCCGATCTGAGTGTAGCTGTTTCGCAAGATGATTCATTTATTCGCGTATTCCCAAATCCGACGGGTGGTCTTGTTTTCGTCGAGTCGGAAGCTATGCTCAGCAAGATTGAATTGTTTGATATTACCGGAAGACCCGTGCTAAATATAGATATGTGTAACAGCAGTACAATGATTGATTTGACGGCACTTCAAAACGGAGTTTACATCCTGAAATACCACCATAAGAACGGAAGCACCGGCATCCAAAAGATTATCAAAGAATAATCATCCATTTTCTTAAAAATGAACGTTCACGCTTATTGTAGAAAGCGGATTGAACTTGAAGTTTTGTTTTACATCTTCTCGTGATGACTCATCGCTCGCAGCATTGCTGGGGTTCCGTTTGTATTTCGAACCAACTACTTCATGAAAATAATCGCATCCGGTTTCAATTGAAACCGAAAGTGCCGGCACTATAAAATATTCTGCTCCGACAAATGGTCCGCCGCCGATGCCTGTTGTGTAATTATTAACGCCATAATCGATCGTATAATCAGTCGGGTAAGCATTGTTGGTTGTTGTATAATCTTCATCATAAGTCATGTAATTATATTTGGCATCCACACCAACATAAATGTGGCATTTATCGAAAACAAAATCCCGCTGATACCCAACACTGGTAAACATATCCATCAGCGTATTTTTATATTTTGTTAAACCGCCACTTGTTAAAGATGTTGAATTCCTGACATTCTTTTGCGTAGTGTAATTAAAGCCAATATTGAACCTCAAGGCATTATTTCCGAAACGATAGCGGTACCCTATTCCATAATTCTTTTTATTAAAAAAACTGCTCGGCAAATCGTAATAAGCATAATCATCATCCATCCAGTCATAATAAAATAAATATTCGAAGAAATCATTCTGACTCCGGTTAGCGATGTTATTTACCATGATGCGTATATCATGATGTTTGACTTTTGCTTCCTGAGCATTTGCAGATATTGCCGTAAACACAAGTGCGGTTAATAATAGAATGGTCTTTTTCATAAGGCGCGGATTAATGATATTTTTATTAACCTTCAAATATACATACAAGCCACTAACAATATGTTAATTTAACTGAAAAAAATATCAACAGGGCATTTTTTGTAATTCTTAACAATATTTTACGAAATTTGCGTCAACAAATACATCACACTATGAAAACAAACATTCTACGATTAACATCTGTATGCTGTGCCATTATCCTTTGTATAATGACCGGCTTATCCCTCCCTACCCTGAATGCTCAGAACTGCATGATGAAGCCGGTTTCATTGCAGCAACGAATAAATAATTCGAGCATCGTAATCGAAGGCAGGGTAGTTTCAAAGCAATCGTTTTGGAACGTTCAAAAAACGATGATTTTTACACAATACGATGTTACTGTGTATAAATATTTCAAAGGGAGCACCGACAATTTGAACATCACATTACTTGCAGAAGGTGGTCAGGTGGGTGATGAGCTGATTACATTAGTTCCAAACATTGATTTAGCCGTTGGCGACGTCGGTATTTTTGACCTGACTGAAAATAATCTTGTCAGTAATATCAGCTTCAGCAATCCAGCTTATCAGGCTTACGCAGGCGGTCAGAGCTTTATCCGCTATTTTAAAAACAGAAACATTATTTCCGGGGTCTATGATTCCTACGAAAATATTGACCTGCTTTATCAAAAAATATCATCAATCACACATCAATCATTTGTTGAATTGTCGTCATTCTCTGCTAAAGATTATCTCAGCATACATGCGAATAACAATAAAAGTGTTGTTATCAGTTCTATCTCGCCTCTCACAGTTACTGCCGGTACTTACACCGAGATTACAATCAACGGAAGCGGCTTTGGAACTATTCCAACCAGTATATGGTTCCACGATGCCAACAATACACCGAACGGTATCATTTCGCCGCCTACTGCCTGCAACCAGATTATTAGCTGGAGCGACACCCAGATTAAAACGTATGTGCCCACTCAGGCCACGAGCGGTACTGTATATATATTAGGTCCTGACACGATTTACTATGGATCTCCCCAACCGCTTGTTGTCACCTATAATATTACCAACTCATACCTTTCAAGCGACGGAGGCGCTACCTATAAATCCTTCACCTTTGACCTTGTAAATACGAATACCACAGGCGGCTATACATGGACTTTCAATAACGATTTTTATACAAATACCAATGCCGTGGCACGGTTCACATATGGTCTTGATTTATGGCGATGTGCCACAGGCGTGAATTGGAAAACAGCAGGCGCAGCAACGACGGCAACAGGGATAAGCCAAATGGACGGAACAAATGTAATTTCTTTCGACAATACGGCTGCACTCCCCGCGGGCACGCTGGGAAGAGCAACTTCCTTTTATGATGCATGCCAGGCGGGTGGCTCAACGTACAGGTACCTGAAAGAATGTGACATCATTTTTAATCATACCATAAGCTGGAATTTCTTAACGGCATTGCCTGCCACCAATGAATATGATTTTCAAAGTGTGTCAACGCATGAGATAGGTCATTTTGTGCAGCAGGGACATTACGGAGAATTGGGAGATGTGATGCACTGGGCGCTTGACAGCGGAATGACCGCCCGAACACTTCGACCGGCATATGAGATATTGGGTGCAAATTATGTTCTTACCAGAAATAACGCCAATGAACTCGCGGTTATTGGTAATACAGGAGGAAGTACTGTTGCCAATCCCTGCGGTCCCGCAGCCATGACTTTAAATTATACCGGTTGCTCAGGATCATCGACAGAAGAAATGCCTTCCGGAACAAATGCAGTAATTGTTTCTCCCAACCCATTCAATGAAAACACATTTCTCACTTTCAGTAATCCGGATAATGACCTGCTTACATTACGTATTTACGACACGGACGGAAGGTTGGTTCAGCAATTTGAAAAGATAAGCGGAGAATCGTATAAGGTTGAAAGTAAAAACCTCACTGAAGGTATTTATTTCTTTATGCTGTTCAGCAACCAAAAACTTTTTGGCACAGGAAGACTGATTGCTGAATAGATCAATTAAATTGCTTTAATTGCAGGTAAAATGCAATACAGGTATTGCCTGCTTTTGCAATCACTTGTGAAAATTGCAGTCTCTACTTTCCGGCTATTCCAAAACAATATCGATTCGGGAAATCGCCTGATGACTCTCTTTGTCATAAAAAAATGTTTACTTTTATACTTGGCAAATTTTTGATGTGTATTCAATAAATGCACGTCAGACAGATTTCTGATTGGGTATATAAATAACATTATCTGACACGTTGTAATAACATCAATTTCAGGAGGCAAAAATGGAGAAAACAAAATCATACACCTTTGAAAATGGATTTGATATTCAGCAGGCATTAGCCGAAGCAAACCGCTGTTTGCTTTGCTATGATGCACCCTGCTCCAAAGGCTGCCCCGGAGGAACTGACCCCGGTGCGTTTATACGGAAACTGAGAATGCGCAATATCACAGGCGCCATCCGTACCATAAAAAATAATAATGTTCTCGGTACTGCTTGCGGTATTTTATGCCCAACAGCTCAACTCTGCGAAAAAGAATGCAGCGCTACAAGTATTGACAAACCTATCCGCATCGGGAAAATTCAACGATTCCTGATGGAATATTCGTGGAATCTTGATTTTGATTTCAGTGCCGGAGACGTTGTTGAAAAACAAAACAGCGCAGTTGCCATTGTTGGCTCCGGACCAGCAGGTATTACTTGCGCTGCAGCTCTTGCAAAATTGGGTTACAGTGTCACCGTTTTTGAAGCCCGTGCCGAAGCCGGCGGCGTGCTGCGTTACGGTGTTCCCGACCACCGCTTTCCGGTCAATTATCTTCAGAAAGAACTGGAGCCTATCGTAAAACTGGGCGTTACATTCAAATGCAATACAACCATTCATGGCGACGGCGCTGTTGAGAATCTTCTGAACACAGGATTCGACGCGGTATTTGTTGCAACCGGCCTGTGGAATCCGGCCCGCCTGAACGATAAAAATATCAAAGGCGTTTTCTCATCCACAGAAATTCTTTCGAAGATGAAAGAAGGGAATTCGAAGCTGATTGAATCACATTTAAAAGATAAAACAGTGGCTGTAATCGGCGGCGGATCCGTTGCCATGGATTGCGTTGAAACATCTGTTATGCTTGGCGCAAAAGATGTTTATCTTGTTTACCGACGGTCATTTTTGCAGATGCCTGCCGAGGAAGACGAAAAGCTGAACATCCTGAATGCTGGCACACATCTGCTATTGCTCAATCAGCCGATTGATTATATTGAAAAAGATGGCAAGGTTTCCGGAATACTTTTACGCCGCACCGAACTCGGGGCCGCTGACAAAGACGGTCGCCGTAAACCCATTGAAATAGCCGGTTCCGACTGGGAGCTCAAGGCTGATACCATTATTGAAGCCATTGGCTCCGGTACCGCTGATGCAGAATATAAAATGTATCCCAACGTAAAAGTTGAGAAAGAATTGATAAAGACGGATGCTGCAAGCTGCGCCACATCTGTTCCCGGAATATTTGCCGGAGGCGATATTGTGAACGGTCCCGCACTTATTATAAAAGCCGTGCGCGACGGCAAAAAAGCAGCGGCCGCCATTGACCATTACATCAAAAACAGGAGGGTAAAATAATGAAACATAAGATAGATTTATCGGTTGAGTTTTGTGGTGTGAAGTTTAAAAACCCCTTCCTGCTATCATCATCACCGGTATCAAACAGTGCCGAAATGGTGGGTCGTGCATTTGATGCAGGTTGGGCCGGAGTAGCCTATAAAACCATCGTTTCAGACAGGCTTCCCATCATTCATCCGTCGCCACGCATGAAGGACTATAGCTACAACGACGAAAGGCTCATCGGACTGCAGAACGTGGAACAAACCTCTGACCGCGGATTACAAGCGAATCTCAGAGACATGACGTATTTAAAAAAACATTGGCCGGATCATATTTTAATGGCGAGTATCATGGGCTTCTCAAACCAGGAATGGGCAGACCTTGCCATTGCTGCAACCGAAGCCGGTGCCGACATTCTTGAACTGAATTTTTCCTGCCCCCACATGACCGTTGAAGGCTCCGGTGCCAAGGTTGGTCAGGTAGAACATCTGGTACAACAATTCACAGAAACAGTTCGCAAGGTTACACACCTTCCGCTGGTTGCCAAAATGACACCGAACATTACCGATATGAACGTGCCCGCACTCTTCGCCAAACGCGGCGGTGCCGACGCAATTTCAGCCATAAATACGGTAAAAGGATTGTCGGGAATCGACATTAACCAGATTGTTCCTACGCTGAACGTGTTTGGAAAAGGCTCAATCAGCGGTTACTCAGGTCCTGCAGTGAAACCTATCGGACTGCGCTACATCGCAGATCTGGCTCAGAATAAAGAACTGGGACTTCCCATCTCAGGCATGGGCGGCATAGAAACATGGATAGATGCCTTGGAATATATTCTGCTTGGCGCGAGTACGGTGCAGGTCACAACAGGTGTGATTCACTACGGATACGGCATTGTTGAAGATATGATTGAAGGATTATCAGACTACATGCAGAGCAAGAATATCGCGCATGTTTCTGACCTTGTTGGTAAAGCATTGCCCAGTTTGTGCGAGACCGATCATTTCGATTTGAAACGTCAGGGTATTGCCAAATACGACCTTGACCGCTGTATCGGATGCGGACAGTGTTTCGTAGTGTGCAACGATTCGGGCGGACAGGCACTTGAATGGGACAGTAACAAACGCAGACCGGTACCCCTTGAGAACAAATGCCTGAGCTGTATGGTATGCAGTTTCGTGTGCCCGGTTCATAAAATGATTAATTATTACGAAATGCCCTCCGACTGGGTAAGAGATGAAACGATAACGATGGGGTAAACATAGTCGAAAGTCGAAAGTCGCCTGTCCGCCTTTAGCGGAAAAATTTGAAAAATTATTGACTTTACAAGCAGAAATTAAAAAATTAATTCATAATAAAACGTATTAAATAATGGACGAATTTATTTCAACTGAAGAGAGTGCCGAACTGGTAAACGAATCAAAAAAATACACCTTTTTCCCCTGGAACAAACAGGCAGGGCTTAATCCCGAAATCATTGAGAAAGCAGAAGGTGTTTATTTCTATACAGCCACAGGCAAAAAATTCCTTGACTTTGCATCACAGCTGGTCAACATGAACATAGGACACGGCAACCAGCGCGTGACACAGGCCGTTGTGAAGCAAATGGAAAAACTCTCTTTTGTTTGCCCGGCACTGTTTACAACAAAAGTAAGAGGTGAGGTTGGTCGCAAGATCGCAGAGATAACCCCCGGTGACCTTACCAAAACATTTTTCACGCTCGGCGGAGCCGAAGCCATTGAAAACGCGATGAAGATGGCCCGTTGGTTCACGGGAAAACAAAAAATACTCACCCAATATCGCTCGTATCACGGAGCTACACATGGCGCCATTGCTGCCGGAGGCGACCCCCGCAATCAGCCCATGTATCAGAATCTGATGCCGAATATCGTACATTTCGAAGGACCTTTCCCCTATCGCTGCCCATGGGGAAGCAAAACGGCCGAAGAAAGCTGTGTGATGGCTCTGAACCACCTTGAGCGCATCATTCAGTTTGAAGGACCACAAACCATTGCCGCCATCATCCTTGAAGGCGAATCGGGCACATCGGGCTGCACAAAATATCCTGACGGTTACTGGAAAGGCGTGAAATCGCTTTCAGAAAAATACGATTTCCTGGTAATTGATGATGAAGTAATGAGTGGATTCGGACGGACCGGCAAATGGTTCGGCATTGAGCACCATGGCGTAGTGCCCGACCTGCTTGTGTTTGCCAAAGGCATCACTGCCGGGTATCTGCCTCTGGGCGGCGTGGTAGCTTCCGAAAAAGTGTCAGCATTCTTTGATACAAACCCGCTTGTCACGGGACTTACACACTACGGACATCCTGTTTGTCTGGCTGCCGCGAATGAAGTACTCGACATCTACAAAGATGACAACATCATTGAAAATGCGCGCCTGATGGGCGAATACGCCGATTTGCGCGTGGCACAGATGGCAGAAAAACATCCGTCGATAGGCATATTCCGCAACAGAGGTTTGCTGGGCGCGATAGAACTGGTGAAGAACAGAGAGAATAAAGACCCAATGGCTCCATGGAATGCCAAACCTGCCGAGATGGAAATCATGAGCAAGGTGGCTGCGAAAATAAAGGAATCGGGCGTTTACGCGATGATTCGCTGGAACTGGATTTTTGTTGCACCTCCGCTTACCGTGAATAAAGCTGAGATGGACGAAGGTCTTGATGCCATTGAAAAAGGAATCGCCATCGCCGATACGTTTTGTTATTAAATTGTACTGAGTACTAAATACTAATTACTGAACTTATGTCAACCCTGATAAAAAATGGTCGCATCATTACTGCCGCCGATGATTATGTGGCAGATATTTTTATTGAAAAAGATACCATCACCACGATTGGAAAAAACCTTGATGTAAAAGCAGACAAGGTAATTGATGCCAGCGGAAAGCTAGTATTTCCGGGCGGTATTGATCCGCATGTGCATCTTGACATGCCTTTTATGGGAACCGCGTCCAGCGATAATTTCGAGACCGGAACCCGCGCGGCACTTTTTGGAGGAACCACCATGGTGATTGATTTTGTGATACAGAAAAAAGGCGGAACGCTGCATGCAGCCCTCGAAGAATGGAAAGGTCGTTCGGCCGGTATCGCCGTTGGAGATTACGGATTTCATTTTGCCGTAACCGATTTCAACGAGACCACACGTTCCGAAATCCGTGACATGATTGAGAAAGAAGGCATCACTTCGTTCAAGGCATTCATGGCTTACAAAGGCTCTCTGATGATTGACGATAACCAGATGATGGAGCTTATGGCAGAAATTGAAAAGTTTGGAGGACTCGTTTCCGTGCATGCCACCAATGGCGGCATGATTGATTATCTGGTTACAAAACATAAAGCGGAAGGAAAACTCTCGCCTTTGTATCATTATCTTTCGCAGCCCGAGGTTACCGAATCGGAAGCCACGGCACGCTTCGCCGATATGGCTCATTTTACCGGAGCCACATCATACGTGGTTCATCTTACCAGTGGCGACGCCCTGAATCATCTGCGCGAAGCAACAAAAAGAAATCAGAACGTATATGCCGAAACCTGTCCGCAATACTTAGTTCTCGATGCGTCTGTTTATGATAAAGGATTTGAGTCAGCCAAATGGGTGATGAGCCCTCCTATCCGCGAGAAAAAAGATCAGGCGGCCCTGTGGGCAGGTATCAGTCAGGGATTGATACAGACCGTTGCCACCGACCATTGCCCTTTTATGTGGGAAGAAAAAAAGATGGGTGAAAAAGATTTCTCGAAAATACCGAACGGCGCACCGGGCATTGAACACCGCATGGAGCTGCTATTCTCCGAAGGCGTTGCCAAAGGACGTATCAGCCTGAATAAATTTGTAGAGCTGACATCCACCAATGCAGCAAAAATATTCGGTTGCCATCCCCGCAAAGGGACTATTGCCATTGGTTCTGATGCCGACATTTTAATATTTGACCCTAACGAAAAACACACTATTTCTGCCGGCACTCACCATATGCGCTGCGATTATTCAGCCTATGAAGGATGGCAGGTAACCGGAAAATGCAAGACCGTACTGCTGCGTGGCGAAGTTGCCATTGAGAACAACGAAGCAAAGGTGGGCAAGGGTTTTGGTACATATATTAAAAGGGCTCCGTCGCCAAAAGCCCTGTAAAAAGGCTGCCTGAAATAGTAATTCGGCGCTCGTTACAAACGAACGCCGGCAACATTTGTAAAGAAACAAACTGAACATAATAGTATTAACCAAAAATCTGTAAACAATGCCGAGAATAATTAAATCAGGACTTATTCAGATGAGTCTGCCCATGACCGAAGGCGAAGGCACCATCAAGGAAATTTGCGATGCCATGATCCAGAAGCATATTCCGTATATCGAAGAAGCCGGTAAAAAAGGCGTTCAGATATTGTGTATGCAGGAGATTTTCAATACGCCGTATTTCTGCCCGGGACAGGATGCCAAATGGTACGCTTCCGCAGAATCAGTGCCCGGCCCCACAACCGAGCTTCTGGCAACCTACGCTAAAAAATATCAGATGGTAATAATTGTTCCATTGTATGAAAGGGAGCAGGCAGGCGTGCTTTATAATACCGCCGCTGTAATCGATGCCGACGGAACCTATCTGGGCAAATACCGTAAAAATCACATCCCTCATACCGGTGGATTCTGGGAAAAATTCTACTTCAAACCCGGTAATTTAGGCTATCCTGTGTTCCAGACGAAATATGCCAAAGTGGGTGTGTACATCTGCTACGACCGTCATTTCCCCGATGGCGCGCGCTGTCTCGGACTCAATGGTGCGGAGATTGTTTACAACCCGTCGGCAACTACCGTCGGCATGTCGCAATATTTGTGGAAACTGGAGCAGCCTGCCCATGCCGTTGCCAACGGATATTTTATGGGATGCATCAACCGCGTTGGTACAGAGAAACCCTGGAATCTGGGTCATTTCTATGGTACATCTTATTTTGTTGACCCCAGAGGCAAAATATTCGCCTGCGCGTCTGATGATAAAGATGAATTGCTAGTTGCTGATTTTGATCTTGACATGATTGACGAAGTTCGTTCTACCTGGCAGTTCTTCCGCGACAGACGGCCTGAAACTTACGGCAAGCTCACGGAAATATAGTTCCCGCTAATTTGTATTTAGCAATTAATCCAAAAGAGAGGCAATCAAATGACGATTGCCTCTCTTTTTTATACAGTCAGACTCCCCATACCCACATTACAGAAATAATCTACAGCCTCCATTAAGGGGTAAAAATATACCTGCCTTATCTGCAGACAGCATCGAATTTTTGTATCTTTGCGGCGTGAAGCTGATTTATGCCATCATAAGCATTTATGTACTCTGTCTGGCGGTATATCCCTGTCAGGATAATGGCTGTGGCGAGTCACACGAATCGCATTGTGCCTCCATTCCCGGGAAACACGATGCCGCAAACGACGTGGGGACAACCGGAAAGCACGACCTTGCCGGCACCCATCATTCCGGAGGTAAAGATGAATGCCATCACTGCTCCCCTTTTTGTATCTGTAACTGCTGCCAGGGACATACCGTCGTGGTCATGCAGAGTTTTTTCGAGCTTCTTAACATTATGCCTGCCCAGCGGCCGAACGCAATTATAAGCGAGCCCTCCAAAGGAATAGCCTACTCTATCTGGCAACCGCCAAAAGTCAGTTAATACCATCATTTCATTTCTTATTTAAGCAAGCATACTGCCTGTGGCATGTTGCATTGCATGTACGGTATTAACGCTAATTACGATTACCATGATAGAACGCATTCTCAAATTCTCCATCAAGAATAAACTTATTATCGGTCTTTTGGTTCTGGGCTTAATAGGCTGGGGTATATATTCTCTTAAAAAGCTGCCGATTGATGCTGTCCCCGACATCACGAACAATCAGGTTCAAATCATCTCGGTAGCACCCACGCTGGCCGCCAACGAAGTGGAGCAGTATATCACCGCTCCCATAGAAATTTCCGTCGCGAATATTCCCGATCAGCTGGAGCTTCGTTCAATTTCACGGCTCGGATTATCGGTGGTAACGGTAGTGTTCAAAGATAAAGTAGATATGTACTGGGCACGTCAGCAAATTTCGGAAAAGCTCAAAGAAGCCGTGGCACTTATCCCCGATGGTGTTACAACACCAGAGCTGGCGCCCATTTCAACCGGGCTGAGCGAAATTTATCAATACACACTGAATGTAAAACCAGGGTACGAAAATAAGTACAACGTAATGGAACTTCGCACCATTCAGGACTGGATTGTGAGGCGCGAAATGCTCGGCACACCCGGCGTAGCCGATGTTAACAGCTACGGCGGGTATCTGAAGCAATATGAGGTATCAGTGAATCCCGACAGGCTGAAGGCAATGAATATTACGTTAACGGATATTTTTACCGCACTGGAAAAGAACAACCAGAATACGGGAAGCGCTTATATAGAAAAGAAACCACAGGCTTACTTTATCAGAGGAATCGGGCTGATAACCTCTCTGGAGGATATCAATAATATTGTTGTAAAAACAACCGATAACGGCCTCCCGGTATTGATACGCGATGTCGCACAAGTGCATTTCGGTGCAGCTCCCCGCTACGGTGCATTCATTGTAGATACCTTGGGCGAAGGCGTTGGCGGCGTAGTAATGATGCTCAAAGGGAAAAATGCATCGGAGGTAATTGATGGTGTGAAAGAGAAAATTAAACTGATTGAAAAATCATTGCCCGAAGGGGTTGAGATTGCACCCTTTTATGACCGCACCGATCTTGTTGACCGAGCTGTCGGCACAGTTTCAGAGAACCTTATACTCGGCGGTTTGATTGTAATTTTTGTGCTGGTATTGTTTCTGGGAAACCTGCGCGCAGGGCTTATCATTGCATCAGTTATACCGCTCTCAATGCTGTTTGCCATCTCACTGATGAACCTGTTTGGTGTATCGGGCAACCTGATGAGCTTAGGCGCCATTGACTTCGGACTGATTGTTGACGGCGCGGTGATTATAGTGGAAAGCGTAGTGCACCGAATAACGCAGAGCAAGTCGCACCATCAGGGACTTGCAAAACTTTCGTCAAAAGAAATGGATCATCAGGTGCTGGGCTCGGCAAAAAGAATGATGCGCTCAGCCACTTTCGGGCAGATTATTATTTTAATCGTGTACCTGCCGATACTCGCATTGGTTGGGATTGAAGGCAAGATGTTCCGCCCAATGGCCGAAACCGTGACCTTCGCAATTATGGGTGCTCTAATACTATCACTTACTTATGTGCCCGTAGCATCAGCACTGTTTCTCAGCCGCAAAACCACGCACAAAAAGAACATCTCCGACAGGCTGCTGAACGGTCTGCAAAGACTCATCAGCCCGCTGCTTAATTTCGCGCTCAAACATAAAATTTCGGTGGTGATAACCTCTGTGGTATTATTTATTTCGAGTCTGTTACTTTTCAATTCTTTAGGAGGTGAATTCATTCCTCAGCTTGAAGAAGGAGATCTGGCGGCAGGTGTAATGACCTTACAGGGAGGCTCATTATCAAATACCATTGAATCGGTAGAGAAAGCAAACAAGATACTGATGTCGAGGTTTCCTGAAGTAAAGCATGTGGTCTGCAAGATAGGTACCGGCGAAATTCCAACCGATCCGACACCTATGGAAACAGGAGATTACATCATTGTAATGAAAGGTAAAAAAGAATGGACATCGGCAAAGACACGTGAAGAAATGATGGAAAAGATGCAGGACGCCTTATCCGATTTGAAGGGTGTAGTATTCACGCTGCAGCAGCCCATTCAGATGCGTTTTAATGAACTGATGACCGGCTCCAAGCAGGATGTGGCCATTAAAATATTCGGAGACAATCTGGATTCGCTGTCGGCCATCGGCAATAATATTGCAACGCTCGTCAGCCCCATTGAAGGTGTTGAAGAAATAAATGTAGAACAGGTTACAGGTTCGGGACAGGTTCAGATTATTTATGACCGGAACAAAATAGCCCAGTACGGATTAAACATTGCTGATATCAATAATCTGGTGAAGACTGCATTTGCAGGGAATGTTGCTGGTGTTGTTTATGATGAAGAAAGGCGCTTTGACCTGGTGGTGCGCTTCGATAAAGAATACAGAAATGATATTGAATTCATAAAAAGCCTCGCAATTCCGTTGCAAAACGGAAACTGCATCACCCTCGACCAGATTGCCAATGTAGGCATAAAGACAGGAACCGCACAGGTTTCACGCGAGAGCACCAAGAGGCGCATTACTGTTAGTTTCAATGTGCGCAACCGCGATGTACAGTCCATCATCAAAGAAATCAGCAGCAAAATTGATAAGAACATTAAGCGTCCGCCCGGATATTATATCACCTACGGCGGGCAGTTCCAGAATCTGGAAGCAGCCAAGGAACGCCTGAGCGTAGCTGTTCCGGTAGCCCTGTTGCTCATTTTTGTATTGCTGTTCTTCACTTTTGGCTCATTAAAACAGACTATGCTCATTTATTCGGCTGTACCGCTTGCGCTGATAGGCGGTGTGGTGGCCTTATTCCTGAGAGACATGAATTTCAGTATCTCTGCGGGAGTTGGTTTCATTGCACTGTTTGGTGTGGCGGTACTGAATGGCATTGTGCTTGTGGCCGAATTCAATCGGCTTGAACGGGAAGAAGGCATCTCCGATATTTATGAGCGTGTACGCAAAGGAATTAAATCAAGGTTGAGACCGGTCATGATAACGGCAGCTGTTGCATCGCTCGGCTTTTTGCCGATGGCGCTGTCGTCGTCGGCAGGAGCCGAAGTTCAGAAACCGCTTGCAACGGTAGTTATCGGAGGATTAATATCGGCAACACTGCTCACACTGATTGTGCTGCCGGTGCTCTATATATTATTCTCGGGAAGAAGAAAAAAAGAAAAGCCTGAATTAGTGAATCTCCTGATTATTACCTGTATTATTTCCCTGTTTTCATTCTTTGCAAATACTAACAGTGCGTCAGCTCAATCACAAACAGGTACAAAATACACACTGGAACAGGCTATTGATAAGGCATTGGACAATAACGGAACCATACGTTCCGCCGCGTTGCAGGTTGAATATCAGAAAAAGATTAAAGCCGGAAGCTGGGAATTTCAAAAAACGGGAATTGATTATTCGTACGGTCAAACCAATTCGTTTGAAAAGGATAACGGCTTTACGATAAGCCAGTCTTTTCCGTCAATCTTCCAGAATGCAGGTCGATGCGGACTTGCAGCAGCCTACGTCAAAAATGCTGAACTGGGACTTTCACTCTCACGCAGTGAGGTAGCTGCCAATGTTCGTTCTGTGTACAACAATCTTTTGTTCAACTATTCAAAACTTAAACTATTGTTGTTTCAGGATTCACTCTATGCCAATTTTCTGAAAGCTGCCGAACTAAAAAACTCGGGTGGCGACAGTCCTCTGCTCGAAAAAGTAACCGCCGAAACGCGCTCTATGGAGATTAAAACAATGCTGAATCAGGTGCGCTCCGACATACTGATTGGCAGGCAAAACCTCGCGGTGCTGATGAATGTGAAAGACCCGGTGAATATTGCAGATGCTGAACTTTCTAAAATCGATTTTACCTTTTCATCAGACAGTGCAGCGCTTTCCGGAAATCCATCACTCGCCGTGATGAAGCAGCAAATTGCTATAAGTAAGAAGGAAACTAGTCTTGAAAAGCTACAGCTGATGCCCGATATTTCTATCGGTTACTTTAATCAGTCAAATAAAGAACTCAACAACGACCATCGTTTTACCGGCATACAGGCAGGCATTTCAATTCCGCTGATTTTTGGCTCGCAGACAGCAAAAATTCAGGCAGCTAAAATAAACGAACAAATCGCTCTGACAAATTATGAAACCTACAATTCAGGCGTTCAGGGCGAGTTTCGGAATCTTCTGCAGGAATATCAGAAACAAAAATACGCGCTTGATTATTACGAAAACAAAGCAGTTCATCAGGCTGATATGATTATAGAGCAATCAGGTAAAAGCTACATAGCCGGCGATATCGGATACATCGAGTATGTCGCTAGTCTTGATAAAGCGCTTGAGATAAAGACAAATTATCTGCAATCGCTCTGCGATCACAATCAATCAATCATAGCTATTGACGCGCTTTTAGGAAAAACAAAATAAAACCATTTCGCCTTATGAACTTAATAAACAAAAATAAAATGAGAACACCACTCGCAGTTATTATCATTGGCTTGTCGTTATTCATGCTGGGTTGTACCAGTCGCAACGGAGATGCCGAAAAAACGGAAGAACACGAAGTACTTCCGCCGAATACGGTGGAGATGAACGACGCACAGATCAAAGCTGCCGGCATTGAACTCGGCACCGTGAATCAGATGATGCTGAATACCCAGTTAAAGGTCAGCGGCCTCGTGAACGTTACACCCCAGAATTTAGTGTCGGTTTCCGCAATCATGGGCGGATACATAAAAAGCATCAGCCTGGTGCAGGGCAGCCCTGTAACCAAAGGACAAGTGATTGCAGTCATTGAAAACCCCGATTTTATTGAGCTGCAGCAAAATTATCTGGAGAGCAAAAGCAAACTCGAATATGCAGAAACAGAATGCAACCGTCAGAAAGATCTGTATCGTGAGAATGTGGCTGCCGCAAAAACATATCAGCTTGCATTGTCGGAATACAAAGGCTTACAGGCAAAAGTTTCGGCACTTATACAGAAGCTGAAGCTTATAGGTATTGATGCTTCAAATCTGCAGAATGAAAAAATTACCGGCGCTGTTTCTATTGTTTCACCGATAAGCGGCTACGTAAAAACGGTAAGTGTAAATGAAGGAAAATACGTAAATCCAACGGATGTGATTGTTGAAATTGTGAACACTCAGAATCTCACGCTTGAGCTGACCGTTTTTGAAAAGGATATTGCAAAAGTAGCCATCGGACAGAAGATAAATTTTGCAGCGCCCGACAGTCCCGAAAACAAACAGAGCGCGCTGATTTATCAGGTCGGGAAGGCAATTAATAACGACAGAACGGTAAAGGTTTATGCTACCGTTGAGAATACAAACAAGAATTTGTTGCCCGGTATGTTTGTGAATGCTACCATAGAAAAACAAAATGATTCTGCAACCGTGCTTCCGCAGGAAGCCGTGCTTTCTTTCGAAGATAAAAACTTTATTTTCACCTTCTATGAAACAAAGAAAGAAGGCGACAAAGTAGTGACACTTTACCAGATTGTCGAAGTAGAAAAAGGCGTAACGGAAAATGGGTTTACGCAAATCACACTGCCCAAAAACTTTGACCTGACCAGGAACAGAATTGTTGTAAAAGGCGCGTACAACCTGCTCTCTGCCATGAAGAATGCAGGCGATATGGCGTGTTAAACAGGTAATAGGTAATAAGTAATAGGGAAAAGGGAGTCATCGACTTTGCTATTTTTCCACCAGCACGTCGCCCGTCATTTCCCCCGGAACGGGAATTCCCATCACGGTAAGCAGCGTAGGCGCAATGTCTGCGAGCTTACCGTGTTTCAGTTTTTTATAGTCCGCATCAAACAAAAACACCGGAACGGGATTCATGCTGTGAGCCGTATTCGGTGAGCCGTCGGCGTTCACAGCGAAATCAGAATTGCCGTGATCGGCGGTAAGTAATACGGAATAACCATTGGCAAGGGCAGCTTCAATAACCTGTTTTACGCAGGTATCAACCGTATGCAGCGCTTTTTGTATAGCATCCCAGAATCCGGTATGCCCTACCATATCTGAGTTTGCGAAGTTCAGACAAATAAAATCGAAGGTTTTTTTATTAATCTCGGGAAGCAATGCCGCGGTAACTTCATAAGCGCTCATCTCCGGCTGCAGGTCGTATGTTGCCACTTTGGGCGACGGTATCATAATACGTTTTTCGCCTTCAAAAACATCTTCCCGACCACCACTGAAAAAGAATGTCACATGCGGATATTTCTCGGTTTCGGCAATACGCAACTGAGTTTTCCCGAGTTTGCTTACCACTTCGCCCAGAGTCATCTGTACATCTTCTTTATCATAAATCACATGCACGTTTTTGAAGGATTCATCATAGCGGCACATGGTCAGATAATGCAGATTCATGGTTTGCATCCCGAATTCGGGCATATCCTTCTGGGTAAGCGCCACAGTAATTTCACGCAGGCGGTCCGTTCTGAAATTAAAGCATATCACCACATCCCCTTCGCGAATGGTAGTAATCGGTGTTCCGTCTTCTTTGGTAAAGACGACCGGCAAAATAAATTCATCGGTTACACCTTCATCATATGATTCCTGTATTGCAGCAAGTACGTCGGTATGCTTTTTACCAATACCGTGAATCATCAGGTCGTACCCGCGCTTCACGCGCTCCCACCGCTTGTCGCGGTCCATGGTATAATAACGCCCGCTGAGTGTTGCAATGACGCCTGCCGAATGTTCGAGGTGCTCTTTTACTTCCTTCACAAATTCGAGTCCGCTGCGCGGATCGGTATCGCGGCCATCGGTAACCGCATGAACAAAAACATCTGTAAGTCCGGCATTTTCAGCCATATCACACAGTTTCAGCAAGTGCGCCGAAAGCGAATGTACGCCGCCATCGCCTATTAATCCTATCAGGTGAACCTGTTTGCCCTGCTCTTTTGCGTATGTATATGCTTCGTTGATAACGGGATTCTGCTCAATGCTGCCGCTTTCAATGGCTTTGTTTATGCGCACCAGATCCTGATATACCACGCGCCCGGCACCTATATTCAGATGACCGACTTCGGAATTTCCCATTTGACCTTCAGGAAGACCTACGGCAAGCCCGGAGCAATCGAGTGTATTAAAGGCAACATCAGCATTATTATACAGACTGCGCACAAAAGGAATATCGGCACTTGATATAGCGTTGGACGGACCGGCTGGAGCCTGACCCCAACCATCCATGATGATAAGCATTGCTTTTTTATTCATAATAGTTACAGCATAATTAGACCACAAAGGTAGCCTGAAAAAATGACTTGAAAATGAGCCAATTTTAAGATTCGAAAATTATAAATTTAAAAAAAGCAACGAATTGAAATTCTGCGGCCCTTTAATCTTCGGCAATAACAATGATTTTATCTGCGGGAGTAAAAACTATAAAATCCGATTTTTTTGGATTGATAACAACACCGTTTGCCTTGTCTTTGTTTCCTGCATAGTTCATAATGCGGTAGCCTATAGCCACTTCACCACGCGCGGCAGCTGCTTTGATTACCGTGTAGAAATTCACCTCCTTTCCGGGAACAATATAATTGGAGACAGGTTTGATATAAATCTCCGAACCATCGGCATCAAAAAGGTCGTCGAATACGGGTTTCAGATATTTATTCTCCGATAGCTGAGCCAGCATCAGGCTTAAAAGTTTATCACTCACAATGAAATCATCGGCACTTGTAATGCCTGCCAGTTCACGGTTTTTGATATCAAGCATCTCGGTAACGATATTGAAATTTTTACCAAGACCTGCTGCTATATCACGAACATGAAGCAGTGCCACCAGTGTGCGGGCATCGGCGTCCTGTGCATTTTTTGCTTCACCGTTGCTAAGTAAAATCAAGTGATCATATTTGGCAATATCAAGTGCTTCAAGCAGGTCACGGTCGGTAACCGAGCCCTTTTTAAAATCCACGGTAAGATTCTTAAGATATTTTTCAACATGCATCTTTTCGTGAGCAGCCTTTGTTTCTGAAAGATCAGAGATAATAAGAACTTCAGAGCCTTCTTCCACGTAATTATCAAGTTCACGGACAATGCCCGAACCCTTATTGTTCCATCCCAGAATCAGTGTTTTTTCAGGTTCATATACAAATGGTTTATCACCACTGATGCCTGTTTGATCTATTTCCGGATTGGGGGTTCCGTTCATAATCACTTTATCATCGTCTTCAGCAATCGCAATGATGCTGTCTCCGGCACCCAGCACTGTATCCATAGGCGGATTCAGCCGAACGACCTTATCGTGACCAAAAATTCCAATCACAGATGACGTTCCGTATAACGAAAGCACTTCGCTGAATTTTTTACCCGTCAGTGCCGGTTCTTCTTTAAAATAAATTTCATCACCATCAAAATCGAGAAGTTCGGTAAAGACATCGCTCATGCCCGACTGACGGCTTGTTTGTACAATCATCCGGGAAATAATATCCTTGTTCAGAATAAATGTCACTTTGCCTTTTCCAATCATTTCGCCAACCCGCATATTTTTTTTCTCTCCAATTTCTGAAACGATATGATAATCGCCATCGGCATGAAGCGGATTGTTGGTAATGGCCAGCACGGTTTTTATAATGCTGATATCTGAGTTATCATCTTCCGAAGCAAGTATAATTATGGAGCGGGCTCCGTTCGGATTCACAATGCCCAGGTCTTCCGAATCAATCGGATTTCCGGAACGACAGATAATTTTTGTATTCTTTGTTTTTGGAATTCTGAATTGCAATTCATCTTCCATTTCCACTTTGTCCTTGCCGGCGAGAATAACAATTCGCGCATGCCGCCTGTTTTCATTTGCAATAATCAGCTCAGAAATGATTGCGAATATTTTCGGTGACCAGCCTATAATAAGCGTGTGCCCCGATTCAATCACTTTCGATCGCCCTTTGCGCAATTCTTCAATCTTATTCCCGATGGCATTGCTGATAATACCAATAAGAGCGCTGATGATGAACATGCCGCCAATAGTCACCGCCAACATCACAATGCGGAACTTCCACCCGGTATCACCACCCATCGTACCGGCATCAAAAGTACGCATCAGGCTTTGCCATGCGGCTTCAAAAAACGACATCTTTCCTGAATCGGCCGTGGTAATACCGGCAATGCTGATAGTCAGACCGGCAAAAATTACAATGAGCAGCGATAATATTCCCAAAAGCGTGATAACTGCAATGGCACCACGGCTCATCACATTATCAAACCAATATCGGGCGCGTTCGGCTAATCCGGGTTTTGATAGTTCTTTTCTCACGTTTGCAGGTTTTAGGATTTCATTCCAAACCTACAATTTTTTTTGAGAAATAAAAACAAAGAATGAGAAATATCAGGGTTTTGGATTTGTAACTTTTACGGTTGCTTTACGGTTAAATGGCATCCATACATCGCTGAAATACGTCCAGAATAACGGCTTGTAGCCTCTGAATTCGCCATTATCCGTATAGACTTCAATTACCGGACAAACGCCAATAACCTTTTTGGTAATCTGAAGTGTGGCTTCATCAAAATACCATTCTTCCATAAAACGCAGCGTCCGAAACGATGAAGGATCAGGATTGTGTACGATTACCGTATCAACCATGGCCCCGTTACGCATCAGGCTAAGGGTATCTGCGGAGTAAAGCCGGCTGTAGAGTTCCCGTCCGGTTAAGGGTAAATCCCATACCGGGTTTTCATTGAATGTATAGCATGAAATACCCTCATTCGTGGCTTTATCGATTAATAGTTTCATGTATTGTATGGCCGACGAAGAATCAGAAGGCTTCATCATTCTTTTCTTTTCAAATACCGTATTGGCAACAATACGCGGTGTAAGTAACGTATTTCCGCTGACCTTCTGATCGTATACAATCCAGAACATCGGTCTCACCGTTTGTTTTTGCGGAAATCCCGATTCCAAGATATCTTCCCCCATCAGGGGTGCCATGGCGATAATCTTTTTCGAAATCTCCATGGTTGTTGGATTTATGGTCCACGATTCCCTGAATCGTAAGGCAACCACTTTCTGCGGATTAATATAAGAGCATAATACCGTGTCAAATTCATCGTATGGCGGCTGAGGCCTAACAACCCGTATTGTATCACAGTAATAAAACATGCGCATGCTTTCGATCCTGTTCAGCGCACGACCGTTTGTATCTGTAAGAGAAAGTTTTCCGGCGGTTCCGGCAGCAAATAATTCATTGAGCCATGCACAGCGCGATGATGCTTCAATATTATCACGGAACCACTGATCGGCCATTCCTTCAGGACCGTATTCGCGCATTAAATCGTGATTGTTTATGCCTACATCATAGGTGATTTCTTTTATCTGGACAGTGCTGCCGGTCCTTGAAATATTATTCTGAGATGTAACCGTGCCGCCCAAAAGCAGCATCAACAAACCTGCCATCGTCAAATTTCTCATACGCATTTTATTTTTGATTGGATTTTAAGTACCATAAAAATCAGGCACTGTTTAAAGGAATTTCACGGTCTGAAAAATGGTATGCACACCTTAACAAAACCGTTATAAAACAACGTGAATATAGTGAAAATTATTACGTCAAACCATTGATTATGATTTAGCTTCCCGAAGCCCGAATTGCCACCACTGGATCCATACGTGAGGCCGACCATGCCGGTATCACTCCGGCCAACAGCCCGATAAACGCTGAAACCAATATGCCCATCATGATATTTCCTGTTGTAAGTGAAAGTTCCATATCAAAAGCGCCCGAAACAATCAGTGTTCCGATATACACCAGCAAGAGCCCGATAACGCCTCCCATCAAACAGAGTATGATTGCTTCAAATAAAAATTCAAAGAGTATGAAAAAATTCTTCGCACCCAGCGATTTCTGAATGCCAATGATGTTGGTTCGCTCACGAACCGATACAAACATGATATTGGCAATGCCGAAGCCTCCCACCAATAGTGAAAATCCACCAATCACCCATCCGGCAATGGAAATAATGTCGAACAGGCTCTCAAAACCCTGTGTGAGTAAGCTTGTTTCATTAATTGCAAAATTATCTTCAGCACCCGGTTTAAGCCTGCGGACACTACGCATGATCCCGGTAAGCTCATCGCGAAGCTGGTCATTGGAAACACCGGCTTTTGCCTTTACAATCAACATTGGATTATACCCTTCAAAGTTGATATCGATAACATTACGTGCAAAATTTATCGGTATCACAACCTGGTCATCGGCACTGTTACCAATCGAGCTGGAGCCTTCCTTTTTGAATAAGCCGATTACTTCCAGCTTCCGACCAAAAACTTTAATATCCTGACCCACCGCTTCCGTGCCGTTAAACAGATTTTCAGCAATCGTGCTTCCTATAATGGCAACGCCTTTACCACTTGTTGATTCGGATGGAGTAAAGTACCGGCCGTCGCTCAGCTCAAACGACCATACCTTATCATAATCCTGAGTTACGCACAACACCGCAGCACCTTCCACACTTTTATCATCATGTTTAACGGTTTTTGAAGCGCTGATCATATATGCCGTCGCTTCTGCTCCAAGGCTGCGGCGTTCAACATCTTCCCGCTCTTCAGGCTTTGGTACCGGGCGGTTCATATATTTCCACCAGGGATAATCACTTCCGAATGACCACGGCCATTTCTGTACAAAAAGCACATTGTTTCCCAGAGAATCTATGCTCTTGCGGATGGTCATCTCCATTGAATCCACAATCGTAAATACGGCTATAACCGCAAATATCCCGATAGTGATTCCTAAAAGAGATAAAATAGTACGTAATTTATTAACTATAATTGCCTGTATTGCAAACAAATAACTCTCGCGCAACAGCCTCAGAAATAATATCATGGTATAATATTTTGAACAATTGGAAACAAAGTAAGAACTTCTCTCGTTAAAAACCCAATTAATAACGCCAGACCGATTGGAATATTCCACCGCTCTCGCATAAAATAAGAAAAGGAATGTAAAATTATAATAAACCTGCGACCTGCAGCCACCTCAAGGCATGCTTTTTTCATTATGTATTTTTTGAGGGGATGAACGGATGCACAAAAAAGGCACAAAATGCCCTTATTTCACTAAAAACCAATGCTCTTTACAGAAATATTAATGATAATATGCGGCATTGTGCGAAAAACGGGCTAACTTTGCGCCACCAAAGAAATACAGACAGATACGATTCTTCAGGACTATAACAATTAAGAACAAATGGGATTGCTTTCATTATTTACCAAAGAGATTGCCATTGACCTCGGAACGGCCAATACACTTATTATTCACAACGACAAAGTAGTGGTGGAAGAACCATCTATCATTGCTATTGACCGTATTACCGGTAAAGTACTTGCCGTTGGGAAAAAAGCAATGATGATGCATGGCAAAACTCATGAAAACATACGCACTATCAGACCACTGCGCGATGGTGTAATTGCCGACTTCCATTCTGCCGAAATCATGATAAAGGAGTTTATCAAGATGATCAGCAACCGCAAATCCTTATTTCCGCCCGCTTTAAAAATGGTCATCTCCATCCCTTCGGGTATCACGGAAGTGGAAGAGCGCGCCGTACGCGACTCAGCCGAACAGGCCGGTGCCAAAGAAGTGCGACTGATACATGAACCAATGGCCGCCGCAATCGGTATAGGTTTGGATGTACTCGAACCAAATGGTAATATGGTAATTGACATTGGCGGTGGCACCAGCGAAATCGCCGTTATTGCACTCGGCGGTATCGTTAACAATAAATCCATTCGTATTGCCGGCGACGATTTCAACGCCGACATTGAAGAATACATGCGCAAGCAGCACAACATCAGTATTGGTGAGCGCACTGCCGAACGTATTAAAATTGAAGTAGGCGCGGCACTTCCCGAAATTGATAATCCTCCTCCTGATTACCCCGTTCACGGACGCGATATGCTTACCGGCATTCCCAAAGAAATTATGGTGAATTACGCCGAAATAGCGCATGCACTCGATAAATCAATCACTAAAATTGAAGCAGCCGTTCTGAACGCTCTTGAAATGACGCCTCCCGAACTCGCTGCCGATATTTATATGTCGGGTATCTACCTTGCAGGTGGTGGTTCGTTACTGCGTGGTCTCGACAAGCGCATTCATCTTAAAACGAAGCTGCCCGTTCATGTTGCAGAAGACCCTTTGAGAGCTGTTGCACGCGGAACCGCAATTGCGCTTAAGAACTTCGATAAATTCCCGTTCCTGATCAAGTAAAGCGGAATTAGTCTTTTGATTCTTCGTCTTCGTACATTTTCACGAACTCGTACGTATTGCCCGTCCACTGCAGGAAACGGATAAAGTCTTCATTCTTTATCACTAAAGATGCCGTATTTATATTCGGATGAAAACTGATGCGCTCGGCATGCTTCAGTGTTTCGTCCAGAAACAAATGTACATGATGCGAGGGGTCGTTTATCAGACCAAAGGGTGATACGGAACCGGGCGTCAATCCTAAATAATTCATGAGCCTTTCAGGCGAGGCAAAGGTGAGCTTTCCCTGCCGCAGTCGCTGCTCCAAATCGTGAATGTTGAGCATGCGGTAAAACTCCATGATGACCAGATAATGGCGATTTCCCTTATGATTGCGAAAAAAGATATTCTTGCAATGCGTCGCAACCAGATCTTTCCAGTAAATGGCAGCCTCTTTGACCGTCGGTACCGGCGGATGCTCATAATAATCAAAAGATATCCGCAGTTGATCCAGTATTTCATAAAGCCTTACATCGCCTCTCAGTACTTTTTCCATAATCAGGGTTCATTACTGAAAACAAAAATACTGCTTTTGGGAATAACGGTTTCTGTTTTGTAATTGTACTTTTTGGCAATTTTTCATCCTTTTAGTATTACTTTTTGGAAATAATTTATCCTTTTTATAATATTATTTGGAATTTCTGTTGCCATTTAGTAAATTTGTAAAAAAATATGAATCATGATAAACCGGACAATTTTTCCATTATTGGAAAAAGCCCTGAACGTAAAACAGATTATTGTAATTACAGGATTGAGGCGGATTGGGAAAACCACAGCGGTTCATCATCTGCTTGGAAAGATTCGCTCGTCAAATAAAAAATTCTTCGACCTCGAACGTGTCGAGTACCGCGCACTTTTTGGAGAAGCAAATTATGGAAACATTGTGCGCTCTCTCCGGGCTGAAGGGCTTGATTTTGACAAAAAAGCATATATCGCAATCGATGAAATACAGCTCGTGCCAAACATCACAAGTGTAATCAAATACCTTTACGACACTTACAATATTAAATTCATTCTCACAGGCTCAAGTTCCTTCTACATAAAAAATTATTTTACCGAAAGCCTTGCCGGACGGAAACGCATATTTGAAATGCATCCTCTTACATTCGGGGAATACCTGCTTTTCAAAAAAGTAAAAACGCCCGTGAAAAAACATATTTTCAGACGGGTGAATACCTCCGAATATAATAATCTCAGGCATCATTATCTTGATTATATTAATTATGGCGGATTTCCGGAGGTAGTGCTGGCGAGGAATATAGAAGACAAAAAAGAATTACTGAAAGATATCATCAATTCTTACCTGAGAATAGACATTAAATTTCTCGCCGATTTTACCAGGACCGATGAGATATACAAACTCATTACACTTCTGTCGTCACGCGCATCCAATAAAATTGATTATACAAAACTTTCAAACCTGAGCGGAATAGACCGTAAAACCATCAAAGAATATCTTGGTTTTTTTGTGGACACATACCTCATCCGACTGGTACCGGCATTTGTGAGAAATGCCGATCGTGAAATTGCCCTTCAAAAGAAACTGTATTTTACTGACAATGGAATACTTAAAATACTCGGGCAAAATATAACCGGCATATTACTTGAAAATTCGGTTGCAAACCAGTTAGCACTGCATGGAGACATTAAGTATTATGCAAAAAAAACCGGCCAGGAAATTGATTTCATTTTGAATGATGAAATATCCTTTGAAGTGAAGGAAACACCGTCGGTACATGATTTGAAAATACTTGAGCACCGCACATCGTCTCTAAACCTGAAAAAGCACTATCTCACAGGTCTTAATATATCGGATGCCGGCTTCCATGATTTTGTGTGGGCCGGCAGTATTGATTGATTTCGAAGATGCTTACGCCCACTTTTAACTTTTCTTCTGCTTAGCGATAGCATTGTAAACTACCTGCTGAACCCTTTGCCGTATGGCCGTTGCATTGATTTTTTGATTGCTGCTGCGCGGGCATACCCTGTTTGAAAGAAACACATAAACCAGTCCGATTTCAGGGTCAACCCAAACGCAGGTTCCGGTAAAACCGGTATGTCCGTAAGTAGACGACGATGCCGACCGGGCAATCATTTTAGCACCGCTTTTTGTCTGATGGTCCCAGCCCAGGCCACGATATGTGCCCTCCTGCACAGAGGTAAATAAGTCAACTGTTTTCTCACTGAAGAAACGAATACCACCGTAAGTCCCGCCATTGAGCATCATCTGCATTAAAATGCCCAGATCTTGAGCACTTGAGAATAGACCTGCGTTGCCACCAATTCCCGCATTCAGCGCGGCAAGCGGATCATGCACGTAGCCATGTATCAGTTGCTTTCTGAAAATCTTCTCTTCTTCGGTAGGAATAATGCAATCCTTTTTATAATAATTCAATGGGTTGAAACAGGTATTCCTTAAGTTCAGCGGACCATATACAACTTTATCAAGATATTCGTCAAGCTGCAACTCAGAAACACGTTCCACCACTTTCATGACGAGATACAAATTCATGTCGCTGTACAAATAATTCTTGCTCTTGCGCACTCCCACCTGTTTTGCCAGTTGCCAGATTGAATCAACAATGGTATTCCTCATGAACATTTTATCGGCAATTTCAAGCGAGTATTCAGGCTTTTTAGTCTTCGAATAAATATATTTATACAGCGAGTCGGCATCAAGATTCACCTGATTGGTGTCAATATCAAAATTATAGACCGACTCTTCTGCCTGCTCTGTGGTGTCCTGCGATGCTTCGATTTCCGCACGTTTCTGTGCCAGCCGAATCTGTTTGAGTGCCCATGCCGGACTGATAAACCGCCCTATCGGCATTCCCGACGGTAAGCCCGAGCGGTGTGTGAGAAGGTCGCGCAGGCTGAGTGATTTTATTTTTGCAATGCGTACTTTTTTGCCCGATGCATTTTTATCCAAATCATCAAAATAATATTCCAGAGTGGTATCGAGTTTTATCTTTCCCCTGTCATAGAGAGTCATCAGTGCGATGGTCGTGGCGGCCACCTTGGTCACAGAAGCGATATCGTACAAATCAGTTGTACGTACAGGTTCAACTTTTTCGTACGTATGATTTCCGAATGCTCTGTTATAAATTACTTTTCCTTTCAGTGCACAAAACACCTGACATCCGGGAAAAGCGCCATTACCGATAGCACTTTTTACAATATTGTCTATCTCGTCAAGATCCGTGCGGTCAAGTCCGGCATCTTCCGGAATGGTGTATTTCAGTCGTGTTGCCAGCGGCACATAAATACCATCGTTATAGCATAACTTATCGGACCAGCTTGACGGAAGCCTTCCCATGACGGGCATTCCTCCAAATACAGCCTGCGCCGAAGCCTCCTGATAGAATGTTCCGCTACCGCCACACCATATCAAAACAGGCATTCCGCGCAGTGCGGCAAGCATTTCCTTTTCACCAAAAACGCTCACAACAATTTTTGATTGTTTCTTCAGTTTTTCCAAAAATGCTTTTAATTTTTCAGCAACCACTTGAACCGTTATCGCTTTGTCAACAGGATAAACAGCAACAAGCACCGTATTGTACGGCTTCAGTTTTGCGACAAATGTTTCAAGGCTTTTTTCATTGATATTCGACGTAATCGAAAAGCAGGCCACATCAGAATATTTTCCTGCCATGTTTTTGAAAGCCGCACTGCTGCAGGAACCTACCTCTAAAACGGCCATTTTTTTATCCCGAAGATTTTTCAGCGGGAGAAATTTTTCCTGATTTGTTATCAGCGTAATCGATGTTTCCGCTAGTCTCCGCGCCATCATTTCAGCACGTCCGCCAAGCGCAAAAAAATTGGCAGAATCAACGTTCACAGGGCTGAAAGGATGAGGAATCGCCCATGCTTTTGCATATAAAATCTTCTTTACTTTCGCATCCAGTTCAGATGCCGGCAATTTACTTGAAGCCACATCAATTGCTTTTTGCAGAAGGCTTCCATCACCATATGGAATCAACACCATGTCGCTGCCCGTTTGCAGCGACTTCAGTATAACATCCACCATTTCCGCACCCACCGCAGTTTTTCCGTTAAGAAGATCAGACAGCACAAGTCCTTTGAAACGGTAAGCAGAATGCAAAGAATCAATAATCGAAGCCTTTGAAGGTGCCGGACCGTTATTCAGCAAAATTCCGGAAAGCCCGGCGGCTATAAGTTTCTGCAAGGGTATGCCCCGCAACGAATCTGCTTTACGCAGAAGTTCAGGAACCATTGAATCCCGTACTACGGCCATTCTATAAGCAGGAAATGTCTGAGCAACAGCTATCAAACCATTTTTCTGAAGCTCTTGCGTATATGAAACCAATCGTTTCTGACAATCATTAATAAACATGAAATACGAGGGTTCGTAACATTTATCGGTGTTCTCATTCATGATATTCAATGAAGGACCAAACACCATGTGAAGACCGTTCTTTCTGTATTGAAGTGCAATTTGCGAGGCAAGTTCCTTTAGTATTTTCGTATCGGAGATATCCATCAATGAATTCATGCGGAACAATTTGGACAGACTGTCTGAGGAACCGTACAAGCCAAATTCCGCATCCGTTGCGCAAAGTATCGGTACGAGTGCCCCCGACTGAATATGATTGATTGTATAAGGTAACGAAGAAATACTGCCACGTTTAAAATACAAACCACCAATTCCGGTTTTGTAAATCGTCTCGAGAAACTGTGAATCGCCTTTCGGATAAGCGTTCGCATCGGCATCGCAAATAAAAAGCTGCGCCGCTTTTTGCTGAAGCGTCATAGTGGCAAGTACTGAATCTGCCCACCTTGAAGGCTTTTCGAGAAATGGCACACCACGATCGGTTACAGGTTGAGTCAGCACTTCTTTTTGAAGTATGAAAAAATACCAGACCAAGAAATACAAAATCGCCGCGCCTGTCAATACATACAGACCGACACCCATTTTACGCAGTCTTCTGTTTTCTTTGATTGGTTTACCGTCGGCAGTTACCATGAGTTCATTTTGACCAATTGCGAATATACCACAAATTGTTCCTGATTTAAATACCGCGCACAGTGCAATATTAACCAAGCTATTAACATTAGAAACCGGGCGTTTTAGGATAAACTGTGAGTAAGAACAGGGTCAAAATGAGAAAATCAAATCTGAAATTGCGAAAAGATTAACTTTGTAATAAAAACTTTAATTCAAATACAATGAAAAAATTGTTACTTATCGCAGTCACTGTATTATTTCCTGTATATTCATTATTTGCTCAATCATATATTCACAAGGAGCAGCTTGAATATTACCGTCAGTTTGGCGAACAGAACAATGCTTTTTATGATTCTCTGAATGCCTTTATTCCCGGAAGTTCCAATACTCAGAAGTCAAATTGCAGCCTCAACAAAATAGTGTACGGATATCATCCTTACTGGAGCGGAAGTGCCTATCAAAATTACCGTTGGGATTTGCTGACCGACCTTTGTTTCTTTTCGTATGATGTGGATTCTCTCACCGGTAATGCCATTACTACGAATGGTTGGTCAACAGCTGCAGTTGTTGATACCGCTCAGGCGCACGGTGTCAGGGTGCATCTTTGCGCAACGCTGATGGACGGTCATGCGTACTTTCTTACACACAGCATAGCAAAACAAAATCTCATCACAAAACTTATTGCAGCCGTTCAGCAGCGCAATGCAGCCGGTGTGAATATTGACTTTGAAGCAGTCCCGTCATCGCAAAAAACAAACCTCACTAACTTTTTAATTGACCTCTGTAACCAGATGCACGCTGCAGTGCCCGGCTCTAAAGTAAGTATTGCCGCACCCGCCGTTAACTGGAACAGCACATTCGATATTGCTGCGCTCAACCCATATCTTGACTTTATCATTATCATGGGATATGATTATTACTGGAGCGGAAGTACACAGGCAGGCCCTGTTGACGGGCTATACAGCATGACCGGTGGAACGTATGACAACCTTTCGCGTAGTATCACCAATTATCTTTACTCGGGAGCTTCACCGTCAAAATTAATTCTTGCACTTCCATATTATGGTCGTGAATGGCACACAACAGGTTCCACCGTACCATCCAACACCATTGCAGGAACAAGCAGTGCGCGTACTTATAAGTTTCTCCGCGACAACAGCAGCGGCAACTATTCAAATGCGAATAAACATTGGGAAGGAAATAGTTTTACGCCCTATTACCTGTGGACCGATGGTATCTGGCACCAGTGTTTCGGGTTGGATTCAAAAAGCCTGAGCCGGCGGCTCGATATGGTAAACATGCGCGGAATAGCCGGAATGGGGATGTGGGCACTTGGGTACGACGACGGCTATTCCGACCTGTGGAACGCCATAGAATCAAAGCTTACGAATTGTGGGGTCATTCCCTGCACCGATACTATTTATGACCTTGGAGGACCGGCATGGAGCTATTTCAATGACGAGCAATTTACTTATACTATTGCCCCGACAGGCGCGTCGTCGCTTAGCCTCGATTTTGATACACTGAACCTTGAAAGCGGTTATGATTCGCTGTGGATTTTTGATGGTCCAACGATTGCATCACCATTGATTGGCGGCTATTCCGGAACGGTGAACCCCGGAACCATTGCGTCTTCAGGCAATTCGCTGACTCTGAAATTCTACTCCGACCACGCCACCGTAAAGCCCGGCTGGAAAGCCATTTGGAACTGCAGCACTGACAATGTGCCACCAACTACAGCTGTTAGCGCGGCAAACTGGGAAACGCAAAACTTTACCGCAACATTTACCGATAATGATAATACAGCGGTATCGCAGAAATTCTATCAGGTGCTGGACTGGGACGGAAGCGAATGGCGGGCGAATGGAAACAATGGATTTTTCAATGACAATTTTAACACTGCGATACATCCCGAATGGCACAACCTGACAGGCTCGTGGAGTATCAACACGGCAAGGCTTGACCAAACAGATGAAGCATTGAGCAATACAAATATTTATGCAAATGTTGACCAGACAACCGCCACAGCATTTTTATATCACTGGCAGATGAACATAGGCGGCAGCGGGACCAATAAGAGAGGTGGCATGCATTTTTGCTGTGACGACCCAACATTTCCCAATCGTAAAAATTCATACATGGTGTATTACCGTCCCGACCAAGACAAGGTCCAGATTTATAAATATGTGAATGATGTGATGAACCTTATGACCGATGATGACTGTGTTATCAATGCAAATACCTGGTACGACTGCAAAGTAATATTTGACCGCACAAGCGGCAAGATAACGGCATTTTTAAATGATGTGGCCGTTTCAACCTGGACAGATCCCTCACCCTATCAGAACGGAAACTCCATTTCATTACGAACCGGTAATGCCAGCGTACTTTTTGATGATGTAAAAGTTTATAAAATTCGCGGAACTAGCGCCAATGTAAGCATTGGTAATAGTTTTGCGGATGTGCGTTACCAAAATCCGGACCCGCTCACACCGTCGTGCCGCATAAAATCAATAGTTACGGACATTTATAATAACGTTTCAGTTCCCGGTAGTCTGAATGTAAATATAGACTGGACGGCGCCCTCAGCAATATCTGTGGTGAATGACGGCACATCTCTGGATATTGATACAACCATTATTCAGAATCAATTATCGGCCAACTGGGCAAGTCCGGTCGATGCAAATTCCGGAATCGCAGGCTATTTTTATTGTGCGGGAGACCATGCAGGAGATTCAAATACCATTGCATGGACAGGGCCGATAACAAATCCGGCTGTCACCCAAAGTGCAACGCTTGTGCAGGGCAACACGTATTATTTTTCGGTAAAAGCGGTCAATGGTGCAGGACTTAAATCGGCGAAAGCGATATCCGACGGAGTATTTGTTGAAACCAATGTATTTGTTGCAGAGAGCCATATTCAGCCTCAAATAAGCATATCACCAAATCCGTTTACCGATGCCATTTCCATTTCTTTCGCAGAAAGCGAATACATTCCGGTACGAATAGAAGTACTGAATGAAACGGGGCAACTAATGTCATCATTAAGTATTACAAATACAAAGAAGCTTGTATTACCAATACAAACTATGGGAATCACTGTTCCCGGTTTATATTTTCTGAAGATAATTTTCAATAATCATCCGCCATTTGTTTACAAAATTGTACGGATTCAATAGTTCCAATAAGCACCGATAGAGAGTGTGCCATCCTTCCCAATAATTATAATTACTCGGGCTTCCCGATAAAAAAAAGCCACCCGGTTGAGGCAGCTTTTTATCAAAACAGGTAAAATATTGTACTATTCCTGCGCAAGTTCTGCGATGGAAATGTCGACAAGAATCCTTCCGCAATACTCGCAAACGATAATTTTTTTGTGCATCTGAATATCAAGTTGTCTTTGGGGTGGAATTTTATTGAAACAGCCGCCGCAAGCATCACGTTCCACAACAACAACGGCCAGGCCATTGCGAACATTTTGCTTAATTTTCTGATACGCTGTCAGCAGGCGATCTTCAACATATTTTTGATTATCCAACGACTTTTTCAGCAGTTTATTTTCTTCTTTTTCGGTTTCGTTCACAATGTCGTCAAGTTCGGCTTTTTTCTGTTTCAGGTCGTCGGTGCGCTCTTTTAAAGCCACTTTTGTTTTGTCAATAGTTTCCTTTTTCGCATCAAGGGCAGTCGTAAATTCGCGAATCTTTTTTTCGCAAAGCTGTATTTCGAGGGTCTGGAACTCGATTTCTTTTGTAACAGAATCGTATTCACGATTATTCCTCACACTCATTTGCTGAGTTTCATATTTCTTGATGGCAGTCTGAAAATCCTTTATGGCAGTCTTCTTTTCTTTTATAGAAGTCTCCAGCGTTTCAGTTTCTTTCTTGTAATTTTCTAGACGAACATCCAACCCTTCTATTTCATCTTCCAGATCCTGTACTTCCAGAGGAAGCTCACCGCGAACAATATGAATTTTGTTTATCTCAGTATCTATCTGCTGCAGCTGATAAAGGGCAACAAGCTTTTTCTCGATAGAAATTTCAGCTTTATCGTCGGATTGGCTTTTGACGGTTTTTTTCGCTACTTCAACTTCTTCAGCAGAGATATCAGTATTTTTTGCCTTTTTATCAAGGGCGTCAACTTTTGTTGCGGCTGATTTTGCTGAGGTGCTTTTGGGAGGTGTCTTTGCCATAATTATAATTAATTTATTGTTTTACAGATAATTAATGGGATTTTCTTCTGCTTCTGATAAAAGAACTGCAAAAGTAGCAAATTTTTTGTTCATAAGTGACTGAATATGTTCCCTAAAACAAAATTCGCTTTCAAAATGACCAATATCTGCCAGCATAAATTCAGAATCTGCGTTGGCAAAATCATGGTATTTCAGGTCGCCTGTGATGAGAATATCAGCACCTTTAGCTTTAGCTTCACGCGCCAGAAAACTCCCGGCGCCGCCGCAAAAAGCCACTTTACGTATTTCTTTTTCAATAGGGTCAGAATGGCGGATGCATGGAATTTTAAAAATGTCTTTAAGCATAACCATCAAATCCGACGCAGCAACGCCCGGTTTCAGGGTTCCGATAACGCCCGATCCGGCGCCCTTATAATCGTTGTCAAGCGGATAAATATCATACGCAACTTCTTCGTATGGATGGGCCGCAAACAGAGCTTTCAGCACTGATGACTGCATCGATGAAGGAAATATTGTTTCTATCCGAACTTCGTTTTCAAAATGAATGATACCGGGAGTTCCAACAAAAGGATGGGCGTTTTCAAGACCGCGAAAAGAACCCTGCCCATTGAGGTTATAACTACAGGAATCATAATTACCAATGTGTCCGCAACCTGCGGCAAATAATGCATCACGAACTGCCGGAGCATGTTCGTCGGGACAAAAAGTAACGAGCTTCCTGAGCAATCCTGTTTTAGGACTTAATATTGTAACATCGGTCAATCCCATTTTCTCTGCAGCCAGGCTGTTAAAACCGAGTATAGAGTTATCAATATTGGTATGGATGGCGTAAACAGCAATATCATTTTTGATCGCACTGATGATAATCTGACCGGTGGGCGTTTGCCCCGTAACATTCTTTATTGGACTAAATATCAGAGGATGATGAGAAATAATGAGGTCACAACCCTTGCTTACGGCCTCATCCAAAATTGCCTGTGTAACATCGATACAGATGAGCGCTTTGCTGATCTCTTTTTCGTTACTGCCAACGAGTAAACCGACATTGTCGTACGATTCTTTCAGGCTGACAGGGGCAATCTTTTCAAAAAATACGATTATATCTTTGACTCTCATTATTCAAATTTACTTACCCTGTGGTAAACAAATACGGTGGCTTATTATACCCACACGCATTTATTCAACAGTCACAGATTTGGCAAGGTTCCTGGGCATATCCACGTTACACTTTCTCATTACTGCAATATAATATGAAAGCAGCTGAAGTGGAATAGTGGCTAAAAGCGGTATCAGCATTTCTTCCGTTTCCGGAATTTCAATCGTATAATCAGCCAGTTTTTTAACGGCAACGTCGCCTTGGGTAACAATGGCAATGATAACGCCTTTACGGGCTTTTACTTCCTCGATATTTGAAAGCACCTTTTCATACGTGCCCTTATTGGTCGCTATTACAACCACCGGCATATCTTTATCGATGAGGGCAATCGGGCCATGTTTCATTTCAGCTGCAGGATATCCTTCGGCATGAATGTATGATATCTCTTTTAGTTTTAATGCACCCTCAAGCGCCACCGGGAAATTATATCCGCGACCGAGATACAGGAAATTACTTGCATCTTTAAATTTGGCGGCTATCGCTTTGATTGTTTCGCTGGCAGCGAGTGTTTTCTCAACCTTGGCAGGAATGCCTTCCAGCTCATTGATAATTTGATAGAATCTGGATTTTGAGATGGTGCCTTTTTTGTCGGCAATCATGAGTGCCATCAGGGTAAGGATGGTAACCTGCGCTGTAAATGCTTTTGTAGAAGCAACGCCGATTTCCGGACCTGCATGCGTGTAACTTCCGGCGTCGGTTGCACGTGCAATGGATGAACCCACCACATTACAGATGCCGATAATTGTCGCGCCTTTGGATTTTGCCAGGTCAAGTGCAGCCAGCGTATCGGCAGTTTCACCCGACTGTGAAATGGCAATTACGATATCATCTTCATATATAACGGGATTCCTGTACCTGAATTCAGAAGCATACTCCACTTCAACGGGAACCCTAGCCAGTTCTTCGAAAAGATATTCACCAACAAGACCTGCGTGCCATGATGTGCCACAAGCAACAAAAATGATACGGTTTGCATTTTTAAACTTCTCGATATAATCTACAATACCGCCCAGCGACACCGTGCCTGTTTCGGAATTCATGCGTCCTCTCATACAGTCGCGTATGGAACGGGGCTGCTCGTATATCTCCTTCAGCATGAAATGCTCAAATCCGCCTTTTTCGATGGCGCTAAGATTCATTTCCAGTTCCTGAATGTAGAGGGTTTTATCTTTATTGCGAATAGTCTTTATCTTCAATTCTTCGTTGCGCCTGATAATGGCAACTTCTTCATCATTGAGATAAACCACATTTTTGGTATGTTCAATAATAGGAGTTGCGTCGGAGGCAACAAAAAATTCATCTTCACCAATTCCAATGACCAATGGGCTGCCTTTACGTGCGGCTATGAGCATATCCGGATCTTCTTCCGCAATAATTACAATAGCGTATGCCCCGATAACCTGATTCAGCGCCATCATAACTGCTTCAGGGAGATTAAGTTTTTCTTTCGTGCGGATATCTTCTATCAGATGAATCAGTACTTCTGTATCTGTGTTGCTTTCAAAAATATATCCGCGTGATTTCAGTTCTTCCCTCAGTGCAGCATAATTCTCGATAATACCGTTATGAATGATGGCAAGTTTTTTCGATGGTGAAAAGTGCGGATGCGCATTCACATCATTGGGTTCGCCGTGGGTAGCCCAACGTGTGTGAGCAATTCCGATATTTCCGCCAACATCCTGACCTTTAACGCATTCTTCGAGTGCCGAAACCTTGCCTTTGTTTTTATACAGGTTTATCGCGCCTCCGTTCAGAAGTGCAAGACCAGCGCTATCGTAGCCTCTGTATTCAAGTCTGTAAAGACCTTTCATCAATATGGGGTAGGCCTGCTTGGGGCCAACATATGCAACTATACCGCACATAATTGATCAGTTTATTTTAGTATAAGTAATTTCAAGACGGAGCTTTCCGTTTGTATTTCCGCTGCCATTAATAACAACTCTGTTACCATATATTGCTGCACCTGAAACGGCAAGATACAATCCTTTATCATAACCGCTTCCGTAAAGCAACAGATCCTGAATGTATTTAGAAATCGTGAATCGGTATTCATGTGTTGAGGCATCATAGGAGCCACCGAAGTAAGACGTTCCAAAATATTGATCAGGCAAAAATGAAAACGTGCCGTCGTTGTTTATTTTTATCAACGCCAAATTAACCGGAGGATTGAGCGTTCCGATTGTTGTCTCATCAACTTTAACGACAAGCACAGCTTTGTCAATTGCAATCTGGTTTTTGCTCACAAGATCGAGTATGTGCGGGAACTGAAGCTTAACTTTGAGCCCGCCCATTGCCTGCAAATACAATGAATTCGGAGCAAGAGTATCTCCGTTCAGAATCTGATTTTTCAGCATTGGATCTGCCTGACCATAGCCATAATGCTCAAAAGCGTTGTATCGTGCACACTTCTCGTCAATAACAAATTTCTGGCTTGTGGTATCTGAGTCGTTATGATAGTACAAAACGAGTTTTGTACCACTTGAAAGGAACCCAAAGCTCTGAACCGAACCAGAAGAAAACTCAGGCATGGATGAAATACGAAGGCCTTTGAAGAAGGAAACAAAGCTTGTATTATCAGCCAAATCAGAAGTGCCGGACGCATCAATAAATTTTTGCGCAAGGTTCTGACTAAGTTTTATACGAAGATGGGCAATGTTGTTTATACCATCGACAAAAACGCTGTCATGAATTTTAGGAACAAAGGTTTTCGTACCCAGAACATTTTTAAACACGGTACTTTTATCATCAGAATGGTAGGCACTGTCAAGATAAAGATTTTCTGCAATTTCGTTCACAAAAAATGTCAGCGCTTCAGTACTGTCGCCATACTGCCCTGCATAAGCGAGGCAAAGAACCAAGGAGTCGGGTACAGGATTTGTCCCAAACGTCAAGGCATTTTCCGGCATATGAAATTGCGTGTAAGAGCAGGCTGTAGTCAATCCGAATATGGGATCGCGGTAGCAGCCAATCACATTATAGAGCGCTTCATCTGTACGGATAGCTTTATCCCAAACGGAATAGGCAAATACAGAACAGGTATCTGTAAAACACACGCCCAACCTATCTTCGGGTGGCTGCACTTCAAGACCTAATTGCTCATCCTGTTTGCATGAAACAAACAGCAGGGCGAATATCCATGAGGCAGCAAGGAGCCTTAAAATAATACGCAAATGTTTCAAATTCGGAAAAGTTTTATCGGCAAAGCCTACATTAATACTTCTTCATTGACAAGAAGTTCGTCGTAGAAATGATCGTATGCTTCAATATATTTTTCAGCAGGTGTGTATTTAAGAATCGGCTTGCCGCTCTTTTTAGCATAATCCAACAATTCGGCTTCTATGTTTTCCGCACCGCATACAACGGCATCCGAAAAATCAATAGCTCCTTTCATCATGCTTATGTAGTTCGCATTTTTGTAATGCTTCAGGTCTTTGTCTGCAATACCTTCGTGCTTTACTTTTTTTGCGAAATCCTTGCTCAGGCTTTCTTTAAAACCGTCGTCGTACAATGAAACAATAACTTTAGTTTCGCTGAAAATAGGGTTGTCTTTAAATGCTCTTTTGATGTAGAGAGGAACGAGGCTGGAAATCCATCCATGGCAATGTACGATATCCGGAGCCCAACCAAGTTTCTTTACAGTTTCCAAAACGCCCCTTGAATAAAAAATGGCGCGTTCATCGTTATCATTGAAAAAAGTGCCATTTTTATCGTGAAACGTGTATTTTCTATGGAAATAATCCTCATTGTCTATGAAATATACCTGAAGGCGTGCGCTCTGAATAGAGGCTACTTTAATGATAAGCGGATGATCGGTGTCATCAATGATAAGATTCATCCCTGATAAGCGAATGACCTCATGCAACTGGTTTCTGCGTTCGTTTACACAACCATAACGAGGCATGAACGTCCTGATTTCTTTACCTTTTTCCTGAATACCCTGCGGAAGGTGGCGGCCAATATGACCCATGGGGCTTTCTTCCAGGTAAGGGACGATTTCCTGATTAACAAATAAGATTTTGTGTTTGGACATATCCTGAGGGAGGTTAGTTTGTTTTCTTTCTGCTAAGGGTAGGCAAAGGTACGGAAAAATCCTGAATTAATGCATTTAATTATGCAGGTTTTTTTATTTATGGTCATTTAAACGGCATAAAGTTATACTTTGGTATCTTTGCCTTCTTTTTTTATTCAAAATGAAGATTATCAGAAAAATTTCAGAAGCGAAATCCTTGTCAGATGTTTTACACATTAAGCAAGTTACGGTAGGTTTTGTTCCTACAATGGGCGCACTACACGAGGGACATCTGGCACTGGTAAAACGGTGCAAAGAAGAAAACGACATATGCATAGTCAGTATATTCGTAAATCCCATACAATTTAATAACACCGCAGATTATACTAACTATCCGCGTGATGCTGAGCAAGATGCACTAATGCTTACCTCTGTTGGCTGTGATATACTGTTTGAACCTACAGCCGAAGAAATGTACCCTGTTCCAGAAACTGCTGAATATCATTTCGACGGTCTTGAACGGCAAATGGAAGGTGAATTCAGACCCGGGCATTTCAATGGTGTCGCTATTGTTGTTAAAAAACTTTTTGAAATAACGACTCCGGATAAGGCTTATTTTGGTGAAAAAGACTTTCAGCAGCTATTAATCGTGGAGCGCCTTGTGCAACAACTAAATCTGCCGGTAAAAATCGTTAACTGCCCTATTGTAAGGGAGGCTGATGGTCTGGCAATGAGCTCCAGAAATCGAAGATTAAATGTAAAAGAGCGTGAATGCGCATCCCATGTTCCCCGGATCATGCGGCATACACTTCAAATGAGCAGCACGTGCAGCCCCGATCAAATCAGGGAATGGGTAACCGATGAATGTAATCGAATTGATGGCTTGAAACTCGATTATTTCGAAATCGCTGACAACAAAGCGCTGTTACCTGTTAATGCATGGAATGCCCGAAATACCGCCATTGGATTTATAGCTGTATTTGTAGGTCCCGTGCGTCTTATCGACAATATTAAATATTATTAGTAGTTTTGCAGCCTTATGCAGATAGAAATACTTAAAAGCAAGATACACAGGGTAACAGTCACTCATTCTGAGATTGATTACATTGGCAGCATTACCATTGACGAAGACCTGATGGATGCAGCCAATATTATTGAAAACGAAAAGGTACAAGTGGTGAACCGTAATAATGGTGAACGTCTGGAAACCTATGTTATTAAAGGAAAGCGCGGCTCCGGAGATATCGGTATAAATGGTCCGGCCGCACGTAAGGCAATGGTTGGAGATATCGTAATAATAATGTCTTTTGGCATTTTGGATTTTGAAGAAGCAAAAACGTTTAAACCGGTGGTGATTTTCCCCGATTCAATTACAAATAAAATCCTGAAATAATTCCCGTGAAGAAGAAACTGCTGGATATCCTTAAAGTCATTCTGTTCCTTGGAATAGGGGTTTTTCTTATCTGGTACTTCTATAATAAGCTTACCTCTGACGACAAATCGCGGATTATTGAGTCGTTTACAAATGCCAATTATTATATCATTTTGTTAAGTGTAGCTGTCGCCTTACTTAGTCATATTATCCGCACACTTCGTTGGCAAATGCTATTAAAGGCTTCCGGCAACAACCCCGGATTTATGAACACCTTTCTTTCATTAATGATAGGATATTTTGCGAATCTGGCGCTGCCACGGCTAGGCGAAGTAAGCCGCTGCGGGCTGTTGAACAAATATGAAAAAGTGCCTTTCACGGTATCCTTCGGGACCGTAATTTCTGAGCGTGCCCTGGATTTAGTAACTTTTATTGTGCTGTTTTTTGTGAATTTTCTTATCCAGTACGACACGCTGAAGGAATATGTATCTGCTAACTTTTACGCTCCGCTTGCTCAGAAGTTTGAATGGATTGGCAAAGGATATATTCTTTGGGCCGCGATGTTATTAATTGTGGTCCTGTTTACGTTGACTATTATTTATCATAAAAAACTATTGCGTTTCCGCCCCTACGGTGTAATCATTGGTATCGTGAAAGGTTTTTGGATAGGCTTAAAGTCCATATCGAAGATAAAAAAGCCTGTTCTTTTCATCATCTATACGCTTGGTATCTGGGTTTGTTATTTTTTAATGACCTGGATTGTATTCTTCAGCCTGACAGAAATGGCAGGATTTGGGCCGGTGCCGGCATTTTCGGTGCTGGTTATTGGCACTATCGGAATTATGCTGTTGCCGGGAGGCGTTGGCATTTACCCCATTCTTGTAAAAGAAACACTGGGTCTTTATGGTGCTGCATCTGCCACATCCTACGCACTGGGATGGCTGTTATGGGGGACTCAAACAATTTCTATAATAATAGCGGGAATTATCGCTCTGATCTTGCTTCCAATTATCAATTCTGTAAAAAATGGAACAGCTTCAAATAATTCAAAATAAGGTATTTCGCAACGACGAAGCCCTATTGCGAAAAATTGCCTTGTGGCGGCTGAAATCCGAAAAAATTGTATTTACCAACGGCTGTTTCGATTTGCTGCACCTTGGTCATATCGATTACCTTTCGAAAGCATCTGATTTAGGCAGTATTCTGGTTCTCGGTCTTAATACAGACGCATCGGTTCGTGCTTTGAAAGGCAACAACCGTCCGATTACCGACGAGCGGTCAAGAGCGCTTGTACTGGCATCGCTCAGGTTTATTGATATTGTTGTTTTATTCGACGAAGAAACACCGCTCAGCCTTATACAAACCGTTCGACCGGATATTCTGGTAAAAGGAAGCGACTATACAGAAGACCGGATTGTTGGTGCACCCTTTGTAAAGTCATATGGCGGCACTATAAAAACCATTGATTTTGTGGATGGATATTCAACTTCGGATATCGAAAAAAAGATTAAGGGTATAAATTAAATATCCGTTTTTTTGAAATTCGTGATTTTTTACCTATTTTTGCCCTGTCATCAAATTCTCATTGTTTATGAAAGCAAAAGGTTTTGCAGTTATAACTGCCCTCATGTTAGTTGTTATTGTATCAGCAGTTATTCTTTCCGGTTGTTCCAAATCTAAAACCGAAGGCAAGCTTATTGGTAAGTGGAAAGTTATCAATGTTGCCAACTTGAGCGACACGGTGAACTGGGAAACATGGGAGTTTACAGGCGATAACCGCGTTATTTACGGCACACTTCGCCATTTTAACGGCTTCGATTCTGCAGTATATGTGCGTGGTCAGTTTAGCATGGATTCTTATAAAAAAGTGGATGTTGTCGGGTTCGGAAAAGGATATGAACACGTTAACGGAACATGGCAAATTACCAAGCTTGACGAAAGTAACCTGATGATGGTAAACGACATTGGCGGTCTTCTTTTCAGAGAAATGACCAAGGTCAACTAAGCATTCCACCTTCCCCATTACATTATTTTAATGTCTAAAGAAAAAACCGTATTCTTTTGCCAAAACTGCGGAGCGCAGTCGGCAAAATGGATAGGACATTGCAATTCCTGCGGCGAATGGAACACCTACGTAGAAGAGGTTGTTAAAAAGCCTTCTGCTTCCGGCAAAAACTATACCCGTGCAAATGAAACGCCTCATGCCAGGCTTATCCGGGATATAGACATTGAAACACTCCAGCGAATTGATACACATAACGCAGAATTGAACCGCGTTCTGGGCGATGGTATTGTTCCCGGTTCACTTGTTCTGATCGGCGGTGAACCCGGAATCGGGAAATCGACTCTGATGCTGCAGGTAGCGCTTGGACTCCACGATTGTAAAGTGCTG
This sequence comes from Bacteroidota bacterium, assembly GCA_037133915.1. NCBI lineage: Bacteria > Pseudomonadati > Bacteroidota > Bacteroidota bacterium. Next base: position 45,622 of record JBAXND010000005.1, on the reverse strand, counting down.
TATATTTCAGGCGAAGAAAGTGAGCAACAGATAAAAATGAGAGCCGAACGCGTTGGAATTATAAATGAAAATTGCTACGTTCTGGCGGAAACTTCAACACAAAATATTTTTCAGGAAATTGAAAAGTTACAACCGGGCATCGTTGTGATTGATTCCATACAAACATTACAAACATCTTCTATTGATTCGTCGGCAGGCAGTATTTCGCAGATACGCGAATGTGCGGCCGAATTTCAGCGTTACTCCAAACAAAGTGCTGTTCCGGTATTTCTGATCGGGCATATTACAAAAGACGGAACCATTGCCGGACCCAAGCTGCTGGAGCATATGGTTGATACAGTTTTGCAATTCGAAGGTGAACGAAACCATGTTTACAGGATACTGCGCGCAGTTAAAAACAGATTTGGCAGCACCAGCGAAATGGGTATTTTTGAGATGCAGAACAGTGGCTTGCGCGAAGTTTCAAATCCGTCGGAGATACTCATCTCCCAGCATGATGAAAACATAAGCGGCGTAGCTGTTTCAGCCGCCATTGAAGGTTTGCGGCCCATGCTTATAGAAGTGCAGGCGCTGGTAAGTTCTGCTGCTTATGGAACTCCGCAGCGCTCATCAACCGGTTTTGACCTGCGCCGGATGAATATGCTTCTTGCCGTACTTGAAAAAAGATGCGGTTTCAGGCTTGGCGCAAAAGATGTTTTCCTGAATATTGCCGGAGGGCTTCGTGTTGACGACCCAGCCATTGACCTTGCACTGGTGGCTGCCGTACTTTCTTCAGCTGAAGATATTCCCGTAGATATGAAATCATGCTTTGCAGCAGAAGTTGGACTTTCGGGCGAAATACGTCCGGTACACCGTATTGAGCAACGCATAGGCGAAGCAGAGAAACTCGGCTTCGACACAATTTATATCTCACGATACAACTTCTCTTCGATAGAAAAGAACAACTATAAAATAAAAGTAGTGCCGCTCGGCAAACTCTCTGATATGTTCACACTGTTGTTTGGCTAAGTTGCAATCGTTGCACAACGATAACAATATCAGTATAATATCCCATTAATAACCCATTTCTGATTCAAAATATTTGTTAAAAAACTTGACTTTTCATTTTTCCCTATTAACTTTGCACCACAAAGTACTTTTTAATACAAAATAAAATGAACAGCGAAAAGGAGCATTTAGATACTCTTAATGAGATAAAAAACCTGATGCAGCATTCAACCAGATTTCTATCGTTGAGCGGACTCACAGGAATTTTTGCGGGAATTTTTGCCTTACTGGGCGCCGCGGCTGCATATCTGTACCTCGATCTTGGACTATTATCTGACAATTACTATAGCAGTGCCTACTCGGGCAGCAGTTATAACGGATCGTTTCTTGTGTTCTTTTTAGCCGACGCCCTATCTGTTTTGTTTCTGGCGTTAGGCTGTGGTATCTACTTTACGATGCGCAATGCCCGTCGCAAAGACGAACAGGTATGGGGGCGAGCAACCAAAATGATGTTACTGAACCTATTCATACCGTTGATTGCCGGGGGGCTGTTTTGTGTAGTACTTGTATTTTATAATGTAATTTTTCTGGTAGCACCCGCAACCCTTATTTTTTATGGACTGGCACTGATTAACGCCGGGAAATACACGCTTCGCGATATACGTTATTTAGGCGGATTTGAAATTGGGCTTGGGCTTATTGCATGCACCATACCCGGCTACGGGCTGCTGTTTTGGGCGGCAGGATTTGGTGTGATGCATATTATTTACGGCACCCTGATGTTTTACAAGTACGAAAAATGCTGAAGGAATTTAACATAAACAACCTGAATAAGGTATTTGAGAACAGGCTCAGGCTTGGCGTTATGTCGATGCTGATGGTTGCCGATAAGGTAGATTTCAACGCCATGAAGTCTATGCTGGGCGCCACCGACGGCAATCTGTCCAGCCATTTGTCTGCGCTTGAAAAGGCCGAATATGTAAAGGTGTCGAAGCAATTTGTAGGAAAAAAACCGAATACAAGTTATTCAATTACACATCAGGGGAAAAAAGCGTTTAACGAGCATCTGAATTCACTGGAATCATTGATACGGCGCGATGCATTCAGAAATATACTTGATCAGGGTTGATTACTTTATTATTTGAAACTTATAAAGAAATATTAAATCGGGATTAGTCATAAACCAAAACACATAACACATGAAAAAGAATGATTGGATACTGCTGTTATCCGTTGCCATGTACAGTTGGATGTTTTACCATCAGTCTGCCGGAATTAATTTCCTGCTGTTTGGTGTGGCTCTGATTGCCATGTTGCTCATCCGCGACCGCACGCTATTGCGCGACAGCAGCTGGTACACCTCTGCCTCGGCGGTAATTGTTTCGGGTGTTTGCGTAACCCTTTACGGAACGCCTGTTTCCATAGCCGCAAACATCGTATCATTAGGTTTGATGTCGGCATTCAGCATCAGTCGCGGCTCTTCAGTTTTTCTTGCAGGGCTTTACGCGATGTATTCATTTATAACATCCGTCGGATTTATGATAGCCGATGCCATCATGCGAAAATCGGATAAGACGCCGACAGGTAAAAGCAGTAAATTCTGGGTGCGGCTCACCATTGGGCTGGGGATATTTATTGTGGTGCTTGTCTTTTTTCTGTTGTATCAGAATGCCAACCCCCTGTTCCATGACCTCACGCGTAAAATAAAACTCGATTTTCTGTCGTGGGAATGGGTTCGGTTTACACTTCTTGGGTTGCTTCTTGTTTATGGATTTCTGTATCATCGCAACTTCCCCGGCTGGTACCGCAAAGACACGGCCACACCAAACTCCATGGACCGTGAAGCCGTGACGGCAAAAGGCAGCAGACTGTTCGGCCGCAGCATTAACCCGGGCACAGAAGCCGGTTCGGGCGTAGTTCTGATAGCTTTGCTGAATGTGCTTTTACTTATTGTAAACAGCCTGGATGTTGTATATATGTGGATAACCAAACAGCTTCCCGACGGTATGACGTACGCCGATTACGTTCATCAGGGCGCCGGGACACTGATTGTTGCCATTCTGCTGGCAATTTTCGTCATGCTGTTTTATTTCCGTGGATTTTTAAACTTTTATGAAAAAAGCAGACCATTGAAAATACTGGTCTATCTATGGATTGCACAAAACGCTTTTGTTGTAATTTCTACAGCCTACCGCAACCTGCTTTACATCAATGAATACTATCTCACGTATAAAAGAATTGGCGTTTTTGTATGGCTGCTCCTCACACTTATCGGGCTTGCCACGGTCGCTATCAAAGTGGCACAGCATAAAGGAAACTGGTATTTGTGGCGCAAAAATGGCTGGGCATTTTTTGGTGTACTGATATTATTTGCCTGCTTCAACTGGGACCTTGTTATAACCCGTTTCAACATCAATAAATCTGAAAAACTTGACAAGTATTATCTGGTAGATATGATGTCTCCGGCAAATATCCCCTATCTGCTTGCGCTTCCATCAGACGAACGCGATTTTGAGCCGGTAATAGAAGACACCTATGTGGATTCCTATGATTATGATCACAGCTATTACGGTGATTATACCGACAAGAAAGGGAATTATACGGCACAGCTTCATGAGCGTATGTTTGATTTTCTGAAACGCTGGGATCGCAAAAAATGGAAATCGTGGTGCTGGGCCGATAAAAATGCCGCGGATAAAATCTATGCGATGAGTGATGACGGGAGTTTGAAAAAGCTGCTCCTTCGCGGGATATCCATAGACTCTCTGGCACCGTTGGCGCGGTTAAGAAATGTCGAATACATGGATCTTTCGAGCAACAGCATTCATAATTTTGAAGATCTGGGTAATTTTGACAAACTGCAGGTTTTATATCTTTCGAATAACGGAATTTATACCCTTGACGGATTGCCGAAAATGAGGGCGTTGAAAGAGCTCCATCTTAACAACAACAACGTTCGAGATTTTAAACCGGTGAATATTTTAAAAGATCTTGAACTGTTAGACATTGCAAACAATTCTGACAATGTTGACCTTAAGCCACTTGCCGGCTTCAAGAAATTGACGGAACTCAATATCGCCAGCAACGAAATCCATGATTATTCAACTATAGGCAAACTTACTTCGCTCAAAAAACTCAACATCAGCGCTCAAAAAAACAAGGATTTTACGTCTTTGCCCGTGCTCGGAAATCTTGAGGAAATGGATATCTCTAATAACAGTTTGAGCAGCTCAGATGCAATACTTATCACCAAATTCAAAGACTTCAAAAATTTGAAGAAACTGAATATTGCCAACAACAGTCTTCATTCACTTTACATACTCACGAATTATTACCAGAGTGTGGTGAGCTTCTGGGGAGCCAAAGAGCCGGAGGTTATCAAACCGCTGTTCGAGAAAATCGAAGATTTGAATATTGCATCGAATACCATTTATGAACTGGAACCACTGCGCTACTTCGGCGGATTAAAATCGCTCGATATTTCGGAAAACACAGTAAATACAATAGAACCGCTGAACAGGCTTACTATGTTGCAGCGGCTTGATGCTGCCAATATTGGTGTACAGAACATTGATTCGCTGAAGCCCATGACAAACCTGAAATACATCAATCTCACGGGGAATACGCTTGCATCAATAAAAGTACTATTCGCGTTTATGAATCTCGAAGAAATAAAAGTAACCGGAAACCGCATTACCGATATCCGAGGAATTTCAGCGTTGAAAAATCTTCGATATCTGAACATTTCCGCCAATCAAATTTTCGATATTTCCGAATTGGCAAAGATGCAACAATTGGAAAGACTTGATATTTCAAACAACCCCATCAGTGATTACAGTCCGCTGTACGGGTTGAAAGGCTTGAAAGAACTTCAGGTATCTGATATTTCTAAAGATGACCTGGGCAAGCTCAAAGATCAATTACCCAATACACTGGTGAGCGCACGCAATGTGCAGGGTAAATTCAGGTTTTAGTATCAGGAAAAACAAAAATATCCAATAAAAAACTGACAGATATGAAAACCAATGTTTTTCTTGCATGCCTGTTCGCGTTTCTAAAAACAACGGCGGTTGTACTCATAAGTTTCTGGTTATTGATGCTATTATCCAATGACATTATCCATGCCGACCGTGGTGAGACCTACCTTGCAGCATTTTTCCTGACTATTTTTCTGTATCCGCCGACGGTACTGGTTTACGTAGTAGCGTTCCTTCTTCCGGGATATTACATCCTGAAAAAGCATATTCCAGACAATGACTGGTATAGTATCTTCAGAATGCTGATTCCGTTTTCAATGCTGCTCGTTTCACTCATCGTATTTCTGATATTTATTTCAATTTCTTTACGCGATTTTACAGAACCGCTGATGCTCATCAACATTATATGTGGCTATCTTTTTGCGTATAGTGGGGCTATCTTTTTCAGCAGAAATATTTATCAGTATTCTCACAAGATTTAAGAGTATCGACTTGTTGGGGCACTGAATTTTGTGCCCCAACTTTTTTCCCAACCATATTTAGCTGTTGTATCATGAAAAACCGAAACGTTCAAACCCTGATATGGGTCTCTGTTCTGGCAATTGCCATGGCATATCTCGAAAGTTCTATTGTTGTTTATCTTCGGAAACTCTATTATCCGGAAGGTTTCAGTTTTCCGCTAAAGATGATTGATTACCCCATTGCCATTACAGAATTTTTTCGTGAAATAGCAACTATAATAATGCTTGCGGGTATTGGAATACTGGCAGCGAAAAAGAATATTGAGCGCTTTGCATGGTTTATTTTTTCGTTTGCCGTATGGGATCTTTTTTACTACGTTTTTTTGAAATTACTACTTGGTTGGCCTGCCTCATTACTAACGTGGGATGTACTGTTTTTGGTCCCGGTAACCTGGGCAGGACCGGTTATTGCGCCTGTTATCAATTCTCTCACAATGATATTGCTCGCAATGGTCATTGTAAAAAGTTCAGCGGATACCGGCACAGTTAAAACCGGAATGTGGGTGTGGGTGCTGCTGATTCTGGGTTCTTTGGTTGTAATAATATCGTATACGGAAGAGTACACGCGCTATATGCTGCAACGTTTTCCGTTTTCCGAATTATGGGGTGTTTCGTCAAGCGAAAGCCTTATAAAGTACGGAACCACATTTATTCCACAATGGTTTAACTGGTATATATTTATTACAGGCGAAGCAATGCACCTTGCTGCCATTATTTTGGTGATTGTAAGAAACATTAAGAAAAAATCGGCTGGATTAACTCCTTAGAGTTCCATGAGCACCTGAAGAATAAGATACATACCGCAGCCTATCAGTACGATTCCCAGCAGATGATTTATAAATGAAAGCACTTTGGGTTTAATAAAGCGTTTCAGCGTATTGGCAACAAAGCATTTCAGAAGGTCGGTAGCAATTACCGTGGCCAGGGTTCCGGTAAAAAACACGAAAAGCTGGGGCGAGCGCGTGCCGTAGGTTGCACTCACCACGCCCACAACACTCATCCAGAAAATAAGCAGGAATGGGTTTGCAAGGTTCAGCAAGTAACCTTTTACAACATAGGTAATGAGTCCGGGCTGTTTTTGAGCAGGAATATTTCTGTCGTCAGACTCATCGTCTACCTTTTCAATTTTTGTTTTTTTACGGAACGTCCAGATGCCATAGCCTATAAGAATCGCTCCGCCAATGATTCCGAACAAAGTTTGGTTTGCCGGCTCAGTAATAAATTGAGATATTCCGAAGTAACATAATGCAACCAGTGTAAGATCGCTGAAAAATATTCCGAAGGCTAAAAACATTCCTCTTTTAAACCCTCTGTGAATGCTTGTTTGCAACAGTGCAAAGAAGGCCGGGCCGATGGCTATTGCCAGCGTAAGACCTAAAAATATTCCGCTTAGGAGTATGTGAATCATTGTATTATTTTTCTCCGCATGCTTTTTCTAAAAAAATTTCCCACTCTTCCAGTTGCTCGGGCTTTAAAACGCGGGGAAATTTGCTCTGTGCACCTTCTTTACCACGTTCTCTCATCCATTCGTAAAAATGACACAAGGGAACAATATTCATCTGAATTTCTCTGATTGCCTCGAGACGTTCAACGCGATAATCGTCGTTGAGTATTTTTAAGTATTCGTCAATTTTGCGGGCCGCCAGCTGCTGGTCAAAACCTCCGTCAATTCCCAAAAACCATTTATGTGCGAACATTGACTGGCTGCGGATTCCACTGACGGTGAATTCTCTCACTTCAACATCAAATTCTTCCTCAAGCATGTGTACGGCACGATTCAGATTATCAAGCGAAAGGTGTTCGCCGCACATACTCAGGAAATGCTTGGTGCGTCCGGTAATTACGATCTCGTACTTCTCTTTTGAGGTGAATTTTATAGTATCACCGATAAGGTAACGCCATGCTCCGGCACAACTTGATAGAAGCAACGCATATTCACGTCCTTCTTCAATTTCCTTAATGGTAAGGGTTTTGAGATTAGGTACCGGATTGCCGTTCGCATCAAAATTTTCTTCGTTGAACGGGATGAATTCGAAAAACAATCCGTTATTCAGTACAAGCTGCATCGAGCTTGTATCTGCACTCGCCTGATAGGCAATATATCCTTCGGAAGCAAGATACGTTTCTATGTAAGCAATGGGTTTTGCAAGAAGCTTTTCAAAACCTTTGATATATGGGCTGAATGAAACGCCACCATGGACAAACATTGATAGGTTCGGCCAAATGTCGTGTATGGTTTTGAGATTGTATCGTTCAATTATTTTTTCGAGTAAAATCTGAAGCCAGGCCGGAACTCCAACAATAACGCCAATATCCCATTCCGGTGCTTTTTTAACGATTTCCTCGAGTTTGGTGGGCCAGTCGCGTTCTTTAGATATACGTTTGCCCGGCTTATAATAATGCTGAAACCAAAAAGGAATATTACCGGTTGTTATTCCCGAAAGGTCGCCTTCATAATACGTGCCGTTGTATTGAAGATGGGTACTTCCGCCAAGCATAAGAATTCCTTTTTCAAAAAACTCTTCGGGAAAATCATACTGCCCGAGTGAAAATAGCTGACGAGTACTGGTTTTTTTGATAGCCCGCAGCATATCGCTTGTAACGGGAATGTATTTACTGGAGGCTTCTGATGTACCTGAACTGAGGGCAAAGTATTTAATTTTTCCGGGCCAGCTAACATAGGGTTCTCCGTTCAATGAACGATACCACCAGTTTTTATGCATCAGATTATAATCATGGATGGGAACTTTTTCCATGAAAGCAGCCACCGGATCTTTTTCGCGAAGCATGTCCGAAAAACCATAATATTCGCCGAAAGATGTAAGCTGTGCTTTGCGCAACAAACGCTTCAAGGTTCTTTTTTGTGCCCGGTAGGGATTAAACTTGGTAATCCCTTTCGGCACTTTCCCTCTGAGGTCAATGGCGCTTTTAATTATCGATCCTAATACAGGCATTCTGTTTGTAGTTTGCTAGTGCGAAAATAACAAAAAAAAACGAGTCGTGAAAAGTGATACTAAATCTGCTTGCGCAAAGCAATCCGAAACGTCGTGCCTTTATTTATGGTAGAGGACTTTACAAAGATGCGTCCTGAATGATAGTTCTCAATAATTCGTTCAGAAAGAGTGAGCCCGAGGCCCCATCCAACTTTTTTAGTAGTTATGCCCGGATTGAAAATGGCTTTAAATTTTGATTTTGGAAGACCTTTTCCCGTATCGGTCACGTCAATAAAAACATTCGTTTCATCTTCAGTGATATCTATGACAATACTACCCGTGCCACTCATGGCATCAATCGCATTTTTACATAAATTCTCGATTACCCACTCGAAAAGATGCAAATTAATTGGAGCAACAATTGCCTCATTTTCCGGGCAATTTACCTGATATGAAACCTTACTTGACGTGCGAACCTTAAGATAATCGACAGATTCTCTCACCACACGACAGATATCATCATCATCCAGCTTAGGCGGAGAGCCTATTTTGGCAAACCGCTCGGTAATCATTTCAAGCCGTTTGATATCTTTCATAACTTCCGTAACCACGCTTTCATCAACGCCTTTCAAACGCAGTAACTCTACCCACGCGATTAAGGAAGATAATGGTGTGCCCAGCTGATGGGCGGTTTCGCGAGCCATGCCGAGCCATACCTGATTCTGTTCCGAACGTCTTGCCGTACTGAAGAGCAGATACGCAATAAACAGAAACACGCCGATGATAAGAAACTGGATGTAGGGAAAATATTTAAGTTGTGTAAGAAGGTATGAGTCTTTGTAGAAAACGTTGCAGCGACCGTGCCCGGGAATATCAATTTCGATGGGTCGGTTCTGAGCTTCCATTTGAGTAATTGTATTCTGAAGAAAATTACCTTCGCGAATAGCAGCAGAATCAAGGTTTCCGGAGGTAATAACTTTTTTGCGCGTCAAGTCCGTAACAATAACCGGAACCGAGGGGGCGTTGGTTACAATCTCCGAAATAAATGATTTTATTTGTTTGTCGAGCACATCGCGCAAGCCTGTAAACAATTTTGAATCTCTGTAGTAGAGGTAATTCTTTTTATTCCCGAAGTAGTTTATTTCTATTCGCGGATAGGCAGAGAAATCTTTTGCAACCTGTCCTTCAAACTTCTTAACGGTACTCAGGTCAAAGTCAACATTTTTTGCAAGATTGATGTTTCCCTTCTCATCAGTTTGAATAACCGGAATTGTTGTATTGCTCTTGATAATGTCAAGGTAAAAGGTAACGTCTTCGTTATAGCCCGCTTGTATCAGTCGTTCGTTGGCATTGGCCCATAGCTCAACTTTTTTGCGTTCTTCTTCTCGTATTTTTGCAAAAAACAAATCGGTGGCATTTACAAGACTTGCTTTTTTATCAATGGCGTCTACCCACAACCGTATCTTGTTTCGTTCGTCGGTGGCAATGGTTTTAGTGATACTGTCGATATACCACAGCGAAACAGCGAAGATAACCATTGCTGCAGCAAACAACAGTATTTTCCATCGGCGCTTCCGCGTATAAATATTCAGATTCCTGAGCATTTTCTATTGGTTATCAAATTTCTTTTTGCATCAAAATCATGGTATCTGCCGGCAACAAATCAAGTATTGCCGCATCGGTGCATTTCCTTTCAAGGACTGTATAAAATCCCGGTTTATGATATGCTTTATAGGCGCTGTTGTTCGTTTTAGCAAGCAGTATCTGTGCTCTTTTAACATCGGTAAAATCCTTCTTAACCAGACGTATATGCTCTTCGATTAATTTACCACTAACGCCTTGTCCTCTGAATTTATTGCATGTATATACCGATTCCAGCTGCAATGCACCGATTTCACGTTCAATATGTACGGTATTAAGCAATGTGCCTTTGGTCGTGGCATTGGCAACTTTTTCTTTCCCCAGAAAAAAGGAGAGCATGTTTGCTTTAATGATTGTGGAAGGGCCTTCAACGCCCTCAACCCAAGCAGATACGGCTCCGGCATATTCACCATTTATTTCAGCTATTAAAAACCCGGAAATACACAGCTCCTGTCCGGGAATATCTTCTTCAAAAATCCGGGAAAGCAATGCTTTTACCTCTTCTTCACTTATATTAAAAATTGTACTGTAACTCAGAGTCTCCGTACCACTTTTCTCAGCAGCAATAACCGATTCAACAAGAAAAGGGATGTCCCTTTCTGCAGCTTTTCTTATGTGAAAGGATTCTTCCATTATATTCGGATTTCTACAAAGATATAAAAAGCCCCATTGTTTACCGGATGAATTTGCAAGGTGATGATTATATAAATTTCGAAGAGTCCCGCCATTGTATATCCGTTTTGCTTAATTTTGACTCGCTTAAACTAAAAATGTTTTTAGCTATGAAAAGATATATTTTCCCTTTATTGATGGGTATTCTGCTTATTGCATCGTGTGGTCCCGGAAAGGATAAAAAAGAGAATGGGTCCGGAAATGACAAGCCTGCCGGAGACATTTCGGGTACATTAAAAATTGAAGCCGGCAATGCTGTTTATGCTCTTTCAAGGATTTGGGCAACTGAATTTGCAAAGGCATATCCCAAGGTTGTTACGGATGTGCATAAATCGGACGGAATGAAAGCGCTGCGCGCCTTACTAACCGGGAAAGCACAGGCTGCTATTATTGAACGTCCGCTTACCGCCGGTGAACTTAGTTCCGGACTGTGGGCGGTTCCTGTTGCAAAAGACGCGCTGCTGCCCGTTATCAACTTTGACAATCAGCACATCCAGAGCATTGTAATGAGCGGTTTGAATAAAAAACAGCTGGCAGATATTTTTACGGGAAAAGCAAAAAGCTGGGCGGCCCTGTACAATAAAAAAAGTATTTACCCGCTCAAGGCATATATTCTTCAGGATAGCTGCGGTTCGTCTGATACATGGGCGCAATTCCTTGGTATTGGGGCAACAGAATTAAAAGGTGGAAGTTGCACTACCGATCAGGAGGTAATTCAAAGCATTACACAATCGCCTTTCAGTATTGGCTTCTGCAGTATGATATTTCTGTATAACAATACAACAGGTATTCTTCAAAAAGGGCTGTATATTCCTCCGGTAGATTTTAACGATAACGGACAGGCGGACGACAGTGAACTGTTTTATGACAAATGGCCGGATTTGAAACAGGCTATTAACACCGGTAAATACCCGTCACCGCCTACAAGAGAGATGTATCTGGTGCTGAAAGAAAAGCCAAAAGATAAAATGCTCAAAGAATTTGTGAACTGGGTTCTGACGATTGGCCAAAATTATACCGACCAACAGGGCTATATCTTTATTCCGAAAGAAAAAGCGGCACAGCTCATAAAAACGATGGAATAGTTTTATTCCATAAAATGCAAAACGATATTTACAATCTCCGGTCGGTTGCCTGTGCGCACCGGCGGTCCCCATGTTCCTGCACCGCAAGAAACGTAGTAATTCGTATTCCCGCGTTTTTTATATCCCCAATCCAATTCAAAAAGAGCTCCCGTAATATAATTCAATGGCCACATTTGTCCATTATGGGTATGTCCGGAAAGATGCAAATCCACACCGGCATTTTCTGAAAGCTCAAGATTAAAAGGCTGGTGGTCCATTAAAATAAGCGGAAGATTTTTATCGGCATCTTTCAGAACTTCATCAAAAGGCTTGCGCTCAATGCCTGTAAAACGCCTGCTGTCTTTGTCGTTACGTCCCGCAAGACAAAATGAATTGTCAATGGTAATGGCTGTGTCGCGGAGCATTTTCACGCCATGCTCTTCAAGGTATTTGACAGCTTTTACCGCTCCACCAATGTATTCGTGATTTCCGGTAATTGCATACACACCGTATTTCGACCTGATGGACGTAATCATAGCTCCCAGATTATTTTCAATCACCGGTCGCAGATCTTCGTCCGTAACATCGCCGGCAAATAATACAATATCAGGATTCAGCGCATTGATTTGAGCAACAATTGAACCCATCCTGTTCTTTCCAACAAGATTGCCCAAATGAATATCGGATGCCATCACAATATTAAGCTGATGAAGCGTTCCGGCGTGTTTAGCAATTTGTAAATCGATTCTCTTAACACGCACATTAACGGCATTTATATATCCGGCAAGAATGGTAATAGCGACAATTCCGGTTGCAGCCGAAATAGAAATAATTTTCAGTTTGCCATAAAACAGACTCTCGCTAAGCGGCAGAAAGTGGAAGAAATAATTGAACATGCGGACGATGTCGACAAGAAAAACTATCAGGAAAAAGTACAGCATGGCAGCAAGCCAGAAAGAACCAATCCACACGAACATGCGGCTTACAGGCGATGGAGCATAATATTCCAGAAAACGGGCAAGTATATATGAAGAAGACAGAAAAAGAAATGCACCCAAATACCAGTAGCGCAAAGTAATTAACCCCGATAGTGCCTGCCATCCACGGATAAAAATGTAATAGTTTACCGCTGCGTAAACGGCAAGAACGATAGAAACAAATATCAGAAAGAAACCGGTTTTCATCACAAAATAGTTTTATTGAGGTCAAAGATAGGGATTACTTCAGTTGCTGTGCCAGCATTGCGGCTGTCAAAAATCAGTATAATGAATTGCCTGAATGAATTCACGCGTAACACTTTTTTGCAAAAAAGTGTTACGCAACGCTGCACCCTTACACCGTCTTTCTGTAGCGTCTAGTGGCCAGAGAAAGCATCACTCCTGCATACACAGCGAGTGCGAGCATCATTTTCCAGATATCCATAAAACCGGAGCCCTTCAGTAATATCATGCGAATCATCTTCATAAAATAGGCCACCGGATTCAGATAATTAAAATACTGTGCCCAATGCGGCATACTTTCGGCCGGGGTAAAAATACCGCTCATCATGGTAAACACAATCATGAAAAAGAAGGAGATGAACATGGCCTGCTGCTGGGTATTCGTCATAGTGCTGAAGAAAAGCCCAATACCCTGCATAGCTAAAAGGTAAATGCCCGTCACCAAAAACAGCAAGCCCAAATTGCCCACTATCGGTATATCAAACAACAATTTTCCGAGAGTCAGTCCAAACGCCAATTCCATCAAGGCAATAATCCAGAAGGGCACGAGTTTTCCAATAATGAATTGATGTTTTCGAATAGGTGTAACATTGATCTGCTCTATCGTTCCGATTTCTTTTTCGCGCACAATATTCATGGCAGCCAGAAACATCCCGGTAATGGTGACCAGCAGCACAAGTATTGCAGGCACCATAAAAACTTTATAATTCAGTTCAGGGTTGTACCAGTACTGGGGTATGATATTGATACTTTTTAATGTGCCTACACCTTTCTGTACTCCATACCAATCGGCAATTACGTCACGGTTAAACCCACCAATGATAGCCGTAATATAACTGCTGCTGATGCCTGCAACAGCTCCGTTTATTGCATTTACAAGTATCTGCACTTTTGCTTTGTTTTCGCGCACAAGAGTACGTTCAAATTGAGCGGGAATTATAATCGCCACATCTGTTTTTCCGCTCTGCAGCTGATTTATAGCGTTATCAACAGAAAAAGTACTGTCTTTTATTTTAAAAAAAGGTGATCCGGCAAACTTGCCCGTAAGCTTGCGCGATGCTGTAGAAAGGTCGTTGTCACAAATAACCATGTTTACATTTTTGATTTCCATGGTGGCAGCGTTGGCAAGAATGATGAGCTGGACGAGCGGAATCACAAACAATATCGGAAACATCATTCTGTTTCGCCGGAGTTGTAAAAACTCTTTCTGAATTATAAATCTGATTGTTCTCATTTCTTTGATTTCATTATCAAACCGTCAACATTAATCCATCCTGATTTTAAATCGGCGTACGCTCATTCCTATAAAAAATAATGTCATTCCCGCCAGCACAGCCGTTTCTTTCCAAACACCGGAGATTCCGTTTCCTTTAAGCATAATTCCTTTGAGTATCATGATAAACCATTTGGGCGGCATAATCTGGCAAAGCCCCTGCAGTACCAGCGGCATATTTTCAATCGGAAAAATGAAACCGGAAAGCAATATCGTCGGCAACATCAGCGCTACCATAGAAATCAGCATGGCTGTAAGCTGCGAATTGGTAACCGTTGATATCAGGATGCCCAACGACAGTGCCAGCATGATAAACAGCATACTTTCGCCCATTAAAAGCATCAGATTCCCTCGCATCGGCAATCCGAAAACAAAATAGCTAAGCACCAGAATTGAAACAGTGTTAACGAAAGATAATGCAGCATAAGGCATTACTTTCCCAATCACGATTTGTAAGGGGCGCAACGGCGATACCAGTAATACTTCCATTGTTCCCATTTCTTTTTCTCTCACAATACTGATGGAGGTCATCAGTGCAGATATCAACATCAGAATCATGGTCATGGTTCCGGGCACAAACATGAAAACGCTTTTCAATTCTTCGTTGTAAAACATGCGCACTTCGGGAATGATTTGCATCGGAATTGCGGCAGCACGGTTCTCTTCCGCAATATAGCTGTTTACAATAGCGGTGGTATATGACGTGATGAGTGTTGCCGTATTTGCATCTGAAGCATCGGCAATAAGATGAATGGATACCTTGCCTTCTTTATCCAGCTTTTCTGCAAAATGCGGTTCAAAAACAACCACTTCTTTCACGCGGCCGCTGCGGAATGATTGCTCAATATCCGCGTCGGTGCTGAGTTTACTGTCAAGAACAAAATAACCTGAAGACAACAGTTTGTCGGTTATCTTTTTCGTTACCGCATCCTGCGATTTATCCAGTATCGATATTTTTACGTCAGCAATTTCGTTCTTAACAACGTAACCAAAGATCATCATTTGAGCCACAGGCATCCCAAACAATATCAACAGTGTTCGCTTATCGCGAAATATGTGGAAAAACTCTTTTACAACAAACCCCCAGAATCGTTTCATAAAAAAAGTAGTTAGTCATTAGTAGTTAGTACTAAGTACAAGAATTAGCGTTTCTCAAGCCGATAATCATTTTTTGAATTTCGCTAATTCTACCAATTAAATTTTCAAAATCCTTGTTTAGTAAAAAGCCAAGTTTGTTTGAAATAATAATTTGTGTTTCGCATTCATAAGATGAGCCTAATGCAAAACTTAAGAAATTATTAAATTCCTTTATGGTCGTTCTTCCTGCTCCTTCAGCAATATTTGAAGCGATTGAAATACAGCTCCTGTTCAGCTGAGAAACCAAACCAAATTTTTCTTTAGCAGGATATATATCTGTTACTTGATATAAATTCACAGAGAAATCAACTGCTTTTTGCCACACACTGAGCTTCTTAAAATCATTCATAATTTATTGTTTTCTTAATAGAATATTTATTTTATTGTACTTATTACTTGTGACTATTTACTAGCGACTATCGTTTCTGGCCAGCTTTACAAACACCTCATCCATGCTGTCAACGGTATATTGTTTTTTCAGTTCTGAAGGAGTGTCGAGCGCGGCAATTTTCCCGTCAACCATAATGCTAACGCGGTCACAGTATTCAGCCTCATCCATATAGTGAGTGGTAACAAAAACAGTAACCTTGTTCGCTGCGGCCTGATAAATCATTTCCCAGAATTGCCTGCGTGTAACAGGATCTACACCACTTGTAGGTTCATCCAGAAATACAATTTTTGGTTCATGTATGATGGCAACCGAAAAAGCCAGCTTTTGCCGCCAACCAAGCGGCAATCCCTTTATCAGGCTTTTACGCGACGATTCCAGACCTAATTGCTCAAGCAATTTATCGGTACGTTCTTTTATCTGCGTCCGCGAAAGGCCATAAATTCCGGCATAAAAGCGGATATTCTCAGCAACGGTAAGATCTTCGTACAACGAAAACCGCTGACTCATATACCCAATACTTTTTTTAATCTTTTCGGTATCATGGTAGACATCCATACCGGCAATACTCACTTCGCCTGATGTTGGTTTCGAGAGTCCCGAAAGTATTTTTATCGCCGTTGTTTTTCCTGCGCCATTGGCTCCCAGAAAGCCAAAAATCTCACCCTTCGCAACATCAAAACTCAGGTTGTCGTTAGCGATAAAGCTGCCAAATTTCTTCACCAGATTGCGAACACGAATAATCGTTTCTTCAGCCATTATTTCTTAACTGTTTGCATCAGTTCAATAAAACAATCTTCTATTCCGGCATTGATTATTTTCGCTTCAATGCCACTGTGACCCTGCGATTCAAGAAATCGGGAAATAGCCGTTTCGTCAATGCTTCCATCAGCAGGTATCATGTGTGCATATTCTCCGAAAGGGTAAATAGTTTCTGCAATGCCCGATTTTTCAATATCTTTAAGAAGTCTGTACATCTCCGTCGACTTCACGGCCACTATTTTTTTTGAAAAACTTTGCACGATACTTTCAGGGCTTCCACTCTGCATAATGTGTCCTGACTGCATCAGAGCAACCCGGTCGCACAATCCTGCTTCATCCATATAAGGTGTAGAAACCACAATTGAAATGCCTTCACGCCGCAAATTGCGCAGCATTTCCCAAAATTCCTTTCTTGAAACGGCATCAACCCCTGTAGTCGGTTCATCCAGAACAAGCAACGCAGGTTTGTGAATGAGTGCACAGGAAAGTGCCAGTTTTTGTTTCATACCGCCTGAAAGTGCGCCAGCACGACGGTCTTTAAAGGGCTCAATCTGTCCGTAAATATCTTTGATGAGATGATAATTCTCTTTGATGGTTGTGCCGAATGTTGTAGCAAAAAATTTCAGATTTTCTTCTACGGTCAAATCCTGATAAAGCGAAAAACGGCCGGGCATATACCCCAGAATTTGTCTGAGCTTTCTGTAATTCTTTTTTACTTCAAACCCTTCGACCTCCATATGCCCTTTATCGGCCAGCAGTAGTGTGGTAATGATTCGGAACAGCGTTGTTTTGCCGGCGCCATCAGGACCAATGAAGCCAAACAACTCGCCTCTATGCACGCTGAACGTGATATCTTCAAGCGCCATGGTGCCTTCGTACGATTTTCCTGTTTGTTCTGATATGATGCTGTATTCAGCCATAGCCAATGATTACGCTAGAGTATTTACTTAAATTTCACTTCGCCCGGCATACCAATTTTTAAGCTGCCGTCATTTTTCACACTTATTTTTACGGCATAAACCAGATTCACCCGTTCTTCTTTTGTCTGGATTATTTTAGGTGTGAATTCCGCGGTTGAGGATATCCAGCTTATGGTTCCTTCAAGCGGCGCACTGTTCTTCCCATCAATAATAACATCGGTTTTTCCGCCGATTTTTACCGAAGGCAACTGCTCTCCACTAACGTATACACGTAGCTCCAGGGTGCTGAGGTCGGCAATTTTGTAAAGTGCTTTTCCGACGGTTGTTACCTCGCCAGCTTCAGCGTATTTATCAAGAACGGTTCCGTTGACAGGATTCAGAACGCGGCATTTGCGCAGACTTTCGTCAACCTGAGCAATCTGTTTATCAATGCTTGCCATATCGCTGACCACCGGCGCATTCTGCGTTTCTATGGAGAGAATTTGCTTATCAACCACGCTAATTGCGCCGTTGATGTCGTCAAGCTGTTTTTTTGTTGCGGCTCCGTCCTTGTAAAGTTTTTCAATCCGGGCTTTATCAACCAGCAGATTTTGTTTCTGCTGTTTCTGGACATCAATTTGTGAAAACACACCGGCAGAGCGCGAAGCCACAGAAGCTTTCTGGGCTTTCATTTGTTCCTTTTTCAGGAACAAATCTGTGGTATCAATCAATGCCGCAATTTCGCCCTGTTTAACGACACTCCCTTCATCCACATTAATACTCACTATTTTTCCCGATGTTTCTGATGAAACGATAACCTCGGTTGCCTCAAAATTTCCGAATGCGTCAGAATTCTTTTCTTTACTATTGCAGGCTGTAAGTGCCGCCATTGTAGCTAATAAAAAATATTTTTTCATGTCTTTATCAAATTACAGTTTATTTCTTTAGAATTATTTTTTCGGCGCTCTGAATTTCTTACAGCTTTCCGGTATCACTCAGGAAACTTATTTTTGCCATTTGTTTCTGAATTTTATGCAATTCAAGATTCAATGCGGCCTGCAGTTCATTGTTCAGCTCCGTGATGTATTCTGTTGCCGTGATAACGCCGTTTTCGAGTTGTGCTGATGATGTTTGTGTTATTTTTTTTCTGAGTGCGGTAATCTCCAAATCCTTTTCGATGAGTTGTGAGTACTTCTCAATATCGCCAATATCCTTACGTGCATTTACATTAACATTCTTTATGAAGGTTTCTTTTTGGGTTGTGACAATCTCTTTCTGAAGATCCGCAATTTTCTTTTCATTTTTTGATAGGTTCCAGTTCCAGACGTTCCAGCTCACTTTCGCTCCAAACATATACCAGTCATTGAATTCATTCGAGAGCATATTCAGTCCCGGCCGACCGTAGCCTAACTGCCCGTATGCGGAAATCTTAGGCATCAACCGAGTATCTGCAATTTTTTTTGATGCATCTAGTTTCACCATTTGAAGGTCGTACAGCTTCATTTCCGGACGGTTATTTTCTTCGGTACCGGTATTTACCGCCAAATCCGGAATGCCGCATGCGGATCCGGCAGGTATTGAAATTCCCGAAAGTTCGCCAAGCATCTCCAGCGCCGTGTTTTTCCCCATTCGTATTTCTATCATTTGCTGGTCACTTTTCAGGAGCTCGGCTTTCAGCACATCTGCATTGCTCGACAGTAAAATATCACCTTCTACGCCGGCTTCCACTTTTTTAAGTTGTGCGCGTATCTGTTCCTGCGCATTCAGCAGCAGGCGTTCATTTTCCTGAAATAGCAGCACACTGAAAAATAACTGGTTTATACGTTCTTTCAATCGTATTATCTCAACTTCAACACCCTGCTGATCAACTTGCAAACCGGCCTGTTCAAGATGTTTCTGGGCTGAGGATGCGCCACCATCCCACAATGTTTGCGATACATCTAGTGTAGCCTTGTAGCTGTCTTTATCCAATCCCGGAAGCTTTATCATGGGTATCTGAACAGAGGTAACATCAGACTGATAACCCGCCTGTCCGTTAAGATACACCTGAGGAAAATAGGCCTTTGTGAGATTTTTAATTTTGATATCGGTAGCCTGTGTCATCAGGTCTTTCTGGCGGGTAATAGGGTAATTGGCTTGCGCGTGTTGGTAAAAATACTGCAAACTCAGGGTATCCTTACTCTGAGCATTCATGCAAAATGGCGACAACAGCATCAGCACAAAAATGGATTTTTTTACTTTCTGTATCATTCGGATTACTTTTTTATTAATGCATTTGTAATGAACTTATATACTTCCTCTTTTCGTTCCAGCAAATAGCTTTCATATGCTTTTTCATCGCCATTAAAAATAATGGCCTGTAAAATTGGGCGAGCCACAAACGGGAACAGGCACAGTCCGATAATATTCGGCACCAGATGCTTTGCGTCCATTTCAACAATATTTCCTTTTTTCGCTTCAGATTTCAGAATCTTAGAAATGATGTTGGGGTCGACGCCTGTATTTTTTATTATCTGAACAATCCTTCCGGGGTTACGGTGAAGCTCGTGGAGCACAAAAATGGGCAGGTGCGGATTTTTAGTGAGCATATTGATGTAACTATCAATAAAGATTCTGATTTTTTCAAGAAATGGTATGTCTGTCATCATCACTTCTCCGACTTTCGGCAAAAACTGACTGAACGCTTCGGTAAAAATTGCATCAAACAGCTTGTCTTTGCTTCTGAAATAGTAATGAAGCAAGGCTTTATTAATCCCGGCTTCTGTTGCAATTTCCTGCATACGTGCCCCGTCAAATCCATTCTTCAGGAATACCCTCTTGGCGGCATCCAGTATTTTATTTTCGGTATTTATTTCCTGTTCGACCATGAAAACACATAATTTTAATTAAATGGTTTAATCAAATGGTTAAACCAGACGGCAAAGATAATACAACATGCATTTCTCCCACACTTTTCGTTAAAAAACTTTCACTGATATTTCTCAGTTTAATATTTTGGACGGTTAAAATTTTCAAAAAAGTTTAGACCGCAGGTATGATTTTTCAAATTACCTTTGCTCACTATATTCTGAACAGAACCATCGGTGAAAAAAACATATTCAGGCAGGCGTTACGTTATATCTATTGTATTTCTTGTAATCGGGTTTATTTTTATTGTCCGTCTGTTTTACATTCAGGTAATTGATACCAGTTATAAATATTTCGCCGACAATAATGTACTTCGATACAACACCGAATACCCTGCCCGCGGGCTCATTTACGATGCAAAAGGCAGGCTTCTTGTTTTCAATGAAGCTACGTATGATCTTGTGGTAATTCCGTATCAGCTGCCGGATAAAATGGACACCGTTGAGTTTTGCAAACTGACCGGTGTTACAAAAGATGTGTTTATCAGGCGTGTGAAGGCCGCGAGTAATTATTCGCCCTATTTGCCGTCGATATTTGAAGAAAAGATTCCACGTGAAGTGTATGGTATGCTGCAGGAGAAGCTCATCAGTTTTCCCGGATTCCGGGTACAGGCACGTACCATCCGCAATTATCCGCAACCAATCGCTTCGCATGTACTTGGCTATATCTCGGAAGTTACTCCTGATATGATTAAAGAAGATGATTATTACCGTCCGGGTGATTATGTCGGAATCAGCGGTATTGAAAAATCATACGAGCGCGAACTGCGTGGCCGTAAAGGCATTAAGGTAATTATGGTTGATGTTCACGGCCGCGACAAAGGAAGTTATATGGACGGGAAGTTTGATCTGGAAGCGAAAGCCGGTCAAAACCTGTTCACCTTTATTGACCTCGATTTGCAAACTTATGGCGAACAGCTCATGCAAAACAAACGGGGTGCAATTGTGGCAATTGACCCTTCTACCGGAGGTATTCTTGCCATGGTTTCCAGCCCTTCGTACAACCCGTCGTTGCTGGTGGGTCGCGACCGTGCCGCTAATTATTTCACGCTCTTGCTTGATAAAAGTCTGCCATTGTTCAATCGTGCGCTTAACGGCAGGTATCCTCCCGGCTCAACATTTAAGCCGGTTATTGGACTAATCGCCGAACAGGAACAAGTTATTACGACTTCCACATTGTTTCCATGTTATGGTGGTTTTCCGCTCGGAAACGGAAAAATGGTAGGCTGCCACAATCATGCTTCGCCTCTGGCATTAGAAGCAGCTATTGCCTATTCGTGCAATGCCTATTTCTGCAAAGCGTTTAAAAACATCATTGATAACAAGAAGTACAGGAGCACCCGAGAAGCATTCAACGTGTGGCGAAAGTATATCCTGAGTTTTGGACTCGGAATAAAACTGAGATGTGATGTGCCAAATGAATCTGCAGGCTATATTCCGACCGATAATTATTACGACCGTGCATTCGGAAAGAACCGCTGGCGTTCACTTTCCATCATTTCAATTGCAATTGGTCAGGGCGAGATTCAGCTCACGCCCCTGCAACTGGCAAATGTTGCGTGTATCATTGCAAATAAAGGATGGTTTTATACGCCTCATGTAGTTAAAGCGATAGGCAACCTTCAGAATTTAAATGCACGTTATACTAAAAAGAATCAGACATTGGTAAACCCGATGTATTTTGGACCGATAATAGACGGAATGGCCAATGTGGTGGAGGCCGGCACGGCTCACAACGTGAAGATGGACAGCATTACCGTTTGCGGAAAAACCGGAACGGCACAAAATTCAGGGAAGAATCATTCTATTTTTATGGCATTTGCGCCCAAAGAAAATCCGAAAATTGCGATTGCGGTTATTGTTGAAAATTCGGGATACGGCGCTACGTGGGCAGCTCCGGTAGCCAGCTTGCTGATTGAGCGTTATCTCACCGGGAAAGTGAAACGCCTTGACCTTGAGCAGGAAATACTGACAGGAAAAACAACGAACCAGTAGGGCTGATGAGAGAACCGAAAAACATATTCTCCAATATAGACAGAA
Organism: Bacteroidota bacterium; assembly: GCA_037133915.1. NCBI lineage: Bacteria > Pseudomonadati > Bacteroidota > Bacteroidota bacterium. The sequence goes on along the minus strand of JBAXND010000005.1, from coordinate 23,202 downwards.
TCGCGCTGCTGTTGTTTGTGCTGCTTGTAGGCATCGGCTGGGTAAACATATATGCTGCCGCATTCAACGAAGAACACCGCAGTATTTTCGACCTTTCGCAGGAATACGGCAAACAATTCATCTGGATACTTGTTGCGTTTCTGCTTGCATTTTTTATCATGCTCATCGATCCAAAATTCTTTTCCACCTTTGCCTACCCTATCTATGGATTTACCCTACTGATGCTTGTGTTGGTATTATTCCTTGGCAAAGAGGTGAACGGTTCGCGCTCGTGGATTTATTTTACTGAAACCATACGGTTTCAGCCATCCGAATTTGCCAAATTTGCTGTTGCACTCACACTTGCCAAATACCTCGGCGATTCCGGAATTTTAATACAGGATTTTCGCACAAGAGTGGTTGTAATTGTTTTGATGTTAATTCCGGCAGCACTGATATTGCTGCAAAACGAAACCGGCTCCGTGCTTGTCTTTACTGCATTCATTTTTGTTCTTTACAGAGAAGGGCTTTCGGGCAATGTTCTGATAACGCTGTTTCTGGCTATTGTTGTTTTTATGCTGACGCTGCTGCTGAATATTTATATCATAATCGGAACCATCGTAGTTCTGGCTATTGTTATGTTTTTCTTTATTCGCCGCAGCAGAAAAAATATTCTCGTCTTCAGCGGGCTTGTGGCGGCTGCCCTTATTTTTGTGCTTAGTGTAAATCTCATGTACAGCCGCGCACTCAACGAACATCAGCGGAAAAGAATTGATGTTTTGATTGGTAAGGACACTGATTTGAAAGGTGCAGGATACAATGTAAATCAATCAAAAATTGCAATCGGTTCCGGAGGACTTTTAGGAAAAGGTTTCCTGCATGGCACCCAGACAAAGTACAAATTTGTGCCGGAACAGAACACCGATTTTATTTTCTGTACCATTGGCGAAGAATGGGGGTTTTTCGGAACCACTGTCGTAATTGGATTATTCTTGATATTGCTGATTCGGCTGATGTTTCTCGCAGAGCGGCAGCGGTCTATGTTCGGTCGGATTTATGGTTATGGCGTGGCATCCATACTCTTTTTTCATCTCATTATTAATGTAGGAATGACAATTGGACTTGCGCCTGTTGTAGGTATACCCCTGCCCTACATCAGCTATGGAGGTTCATCCATGCTTGCCTTTACAATTCTTCTTTTCGTATTTCTGAAACAGGACGCAAACCGCCTCAATATAATCTGATTTTCCAGTCTTCTTCTTGCCAGAAAGTGTTTGCTTCTCCACGTTATCAAAGGTTTGACTGAAATAGAGCCACGGTACAATCCCCACCAGATACCGTTACAGGAAAAGCAACATCAATAGAAATACAGAATGATAATTCACCATGCCACCGAAATAGTTTCCCAGGCTTAAGATGAATATACACATCATAAATGCCAGTTTTCATGTAATTTTATTCCCATTTTGGGATTTTTTAATATGCAATAATATGATTATTGTTTGATTTTCAGTATAGTTAATTTTGGCATGAAAATATATTTCATTTTTTACTTGACTTTTCAATTTTTGATTGTATCTTTGTAATACATTTGTTCTTTGATTTTAAAATCCCGGAATCAGAACTCAGTTAACAATACCTGCCCGCCTACTTTTTACTTTCCGGGATTATTCAATAACCGGTAAAAAAAATAAGCAACATGAAAAATGCTATCGAATTACTCAGGCAGGCATTAATTAAAAAAACAGGTTTCAGTAACAAACAGACGGATATCTTACTGAAACCGGTTATTATGAACCCGGCAAGCAGTCGGGCATTGATTAACAAAAGAGAGAGCTTCTATTTGTAACAACCGAAAACAACTGTCATGAAAATCTTCAAAAATAAATCGGCATTTTTTTCGCGAAAAAATATGATTCGCGTTCTTATAGTAAAACTTTTTCAGATATCGCTGCTCACCCCGGTAAACGCACAAATAACATTGGTGCACGAAACAGGAAACAGTCACGGCATCACACACACAATTAGTCCGGCAATTGCACATGCGAACGGTATTTACCAATCGCCAAAAAAATCAAATATAAACAACGCTGCAGAAAACTTCACTAACTAACACTTAAGCGTTCCACAAAATTTTCTAAAACATGGTTTGGGGTTAATGAAGAAGGGAGTCGCCGGAGCGCGGCTCCTTTTTTATAAGAAGTTGACCACCTGTTTTTCGAAGCGTTTCAGCTCAAAGTGCCCACCGTCTAAGACGCCGTAAGTGAAATTGGAAATCCAGTCCCCCAGGTTGATATATCTGGAGTTTTCGGCAAGCTTAATATCAAGAGGCAGGTGTCTGTGACCGAAAATAAAATAATCAAAGTGTTCTTTTGCAAGAAGTTGTTTTGTATAGACAAGCAGGCGTTCTCCGTCTTCGCCTCTGAATACCTCATCGGTATTGCCACGAGCCACACGGCTTCGGCGCGAAAAGAACAGTGCCATACCGACGCCAACCCGTGGATGCAGCCATGCAAACAACACCTGACATATTCTGTTTGCAAAAACTTTTTTAATGAATTTATATCCGTAGTCGCCCGGGCCCAGACCATCGCCATGCCCAATCATCATTTTTTTTCCGTTAATCATCCTGACGATAGGCTTACGGTATACGGGCATTCCCAATTCTTCGGTAAAATAGCGAAACACCCACATATCGTGGTTTCCGGTAAAATAATGAACCTTTATTCCTGAATCGGTAATAGAAGAAAGAGTACCCAACAATCTCGAAAAACCTTTCGGAATAACGGTTTTATATTCGAACCAAAAATCAAAAATATCGCCGCAAAGATAAATTTCGGCAGCATCCTTGCGGGCTTCTTCAAGCCATGCCACAAAAAGCTTCTCGCGCACCAGACTGCTTGCGGCATCGGGCACACCCAGATGGCAGTCGGAGGCAAAATATATTTTACCGCTGATATTCTCGTTCGTTATGGTTGTTTGTTCCTCCACCTCAAAAATCAGGATTTTTAATCAGTTCCAACGGATTCAGCTTTTTCAGATTCAGCGTGAACCGTATCTTCTCAGGGTAATGTGTTTCAAATAATTTCCCGGCACTTTTTAAATCTTCAGAAAGCAACATCGGGAAATAAATATCAAAGATATTATTAATAATAGAAAGCTGCACACCTGCATCATATGAAAGGGCTTTTGAACCAGTGAATGCATGGGCGGCATTGCGGTAAGTACCGAAATCTGCATAGAGTTTAAACGGAAGTTTCCCGGGCAGGGATGTTTTCAGATTTACGGCAAAGAGCCAGTCCCAAGTCATTCCAACAGCTGTTGCATATTTAAAACCGCCATCGGTTTCGGAAAATTGATTTGAACATGGTATATTGGCGTCGTTGCGACCAAGGTAAATATTGTCGTACATATAATCCTGATAGCCCGACTGTCCGCTTAAATGAAATCGAAAATCATAAACACTGTTCGTCGGTCGCATAAGGAAAGTGCCGTAGAACAAGCGAATATCAAGACCTTTATTCTTTGAATACACGGCGCGGTAGTTGCCTTCCACAAAAAACTTCGCCATACCTTCGCCTGCCTGAATGGTTGCCGTTGCATTGAAAGGGTTGACCGGTGTCTGTTTCCCGATAAAATAAGATAATTCGTAAATGGAATAATTCTCATCAGTACGCTCAAGCGTATAGATATTATAGGGTAATCCCGACGGATCACCCAGCCCTTCCCCGATTTTTACATACTCATACGACTGTTTATATAAACTCACGTCGCGCAGCCGGATATGCTGCTTCAGCCTGTTGCTGGCTGATTTTGGCACGATGTCTATACCTATTTCAGGCGAGAGTTTTACATAGTGCATTAAGAACGGATAATCATTGTAATGATAACGCGAAGCATACATACCAATGCGGATGCGCTGAATCCGAGACTGCCGGGGCAGAATACTGTATCCGATATTCGCACTTCCCGAAATTTCTTTGCTTCCGGTTGAATACAATGGCATCAGCAGATAATCAAATTTACGCGGAAACAGCGGGCTTGAATACAAGGCAATGCCTGCCATAAAATGGTCATATTTATTCCAACCTATAACCGGTGCAAAAAATATTTCCGTTTTATCTTCATGCGGAACAGATGCAAACAGCCTGAATGCAGGGGGTTTCATGCGTTTCAGTATTCCGCTGCGGCGAATGGAATTATTTTTACGATTGGACTCAAGCATTGTATAACCCGCGTCAATCCTTACTTTATCGAAATCGATAAAATGAACAAACAAGGCACGTTTTCCTTTAAACCCATCGAACCATTGTGTTGAAATAATGGAATCTTTAATCATGGACGACACCGAAAAAGGTCCTTCAATATCGCCTGAATTCTTTATTGTAACCTGCCATGCATCGCCTGTAAAACTTTGGGGGTCCATGGTTTTCTTTATGTTGCAGATTTTATAATCAGGCTTTTTGCATGATGTAAGCAGGTCGTCGAAAAACCATTCCGATTTTTTTCCTGTCGTTGAAACGAATGATTTCCTGAAATCTTTAGCATCGGGATGCCGCAATTTCCATGTTTCAAAATACTGCTTCATTGCTTTATCAAATTCCGCAGTACCCAGAGAATTCATTAACCACAGAAATGACATCGATGATTTCATGTAAACAACAGAGCCGTAGTTAAGAGATGAATAGGCTGTTGATGTAAGATTTGCGGCCTGATCATTATTCCTAAGAAAAGAAAACAACCACGGAAGATCACTCATTGCCTGCTGGGGCGCCTTGTCCAGAGCAAAGAGTTTTGCAATCCATTTATACAAGCCCTGACTATCATATAATTTCAATTCAGGATGCGTATCCATCATGTAACGCTGTGTATAAAAGGAATTCATGCCTTCATCCATCCACGGTTCATTACGTTCATTGGATGCAAGTATGCCATAGAACCAGTTGTGCCCGACCTCATGAACAATTACTTCTTCAAGTGAAAGCGCACTGCCCGCATCTCCGATAAGGGTAATGGTGGGATATTCCATACCTCCGCCATACGAAGGATTTTCAACAGCGGAACAAACGTTGTAAGGGTATTCTCCAACCTTTTCGGAATAATAGGAAACGCTGCGGTTCACGTAATTAACGGCTTTATCCCACAATTTTGCATTTTTATTATTAAAGAAAACCCTGGTGGTAACTTTCCGTCCTGACGGAAGTACGACTTCGCTTTTCCGTACCTGATAAGTCTTATCGGCAAACCAGGCAAAGTCATGAATATTTTCTTGATGATAGCGGAGTGTTTTTGTCAGCACCGATGATTCAGGAATTACCTCATCTGTTACTTTTTTCGAAGGCGTTGCAGGCAAAGGCCGGCGTGCAATACTGTCGAGCCAGTCAAGTTCGCTCAGTGGCGATATGAGATCGCCGGTAGCAGCAACCACATAATTTTGCGGCAGTGTAAGGGTAACGTCAAACGTACCGAATTCAGAATAAAACTCACCCTGATCGAGGTAGGGAAACGTATTCCACCCATTGTTGTCATATACCGCCGGTTTCGGGTACCACTGGGTTATGTAATAAGCCTGTCCGTGATGCCCCATACGCGAAAAGCGAACATCGGGAATATCAACATGAAAAGGTGTTGTAACAGTTATTTTTCTCCCCGGGCAAAGCGGCCTGTTCAGATGAAGTACGCAGATATCTTTGTTTCTGGCGTCAAATTCATAACGGGCGCTGGTATCATTCACTCTGAATTTCAGTCCGTCGATACTGCCAAGATCGTCGTTATCAGCAAAATAAAAGTTCCCATTCCCCTGCGAAAGAAATTGTTCGGACATTGCAGAATGCTTATCTGCGTAGCCATTTGGCCACAGATGAAACCATATCTCATGAAGAGTATCAGGACTGTTATTGGTATAATCTATACGTTCAGTTGCATCGAGTTCATGTGAGCTGTCGTTCAAAGAAACCGAAATGGTATAATCTGTTTTTTGCTGAAAGTAAGACTGGGCAACACATTGCAGCGATGCTAAGAAAAAAATAAAAATGGAAATTCGTTTATCAAACATTCAACTATGTTTCTAATTTTTAAACTGCTTCGCAAGGTATTCGGGCAACTGCTCGGCTGTTATACCCCGTTTCAGGATGCGGCCGTCCTTTCCAATCAACAGAGCATGCGGAATATTTTTGATACAATATGTTTTAACGACAGGCGAATCCCATTCGAGCAAATCGCCGACCTGCAGCCATTGCATTTTGTTTCCGCGTACGGCATCTTCCCAGGTTTGGCGCTCTTTATCAAGAGACACAGCATAGATTTCAAATCCCTTGCTGCGGAATTTTTTATAAAGATATTTATACGTATCAATGTCTTTTTGCGAAGACTTGCTCCAGCCAGCCCAGAACCATACCAGCACAACGCGGCCCTTGAGCGACGACAAATTGCACGTCACTCCGCCAATATTTTTCAGATAGATATCAGGCGCCACCAGTCCCGAATCCAGTTTCTTTTCGGCAAGTTTTTGTTCTTCGTCATTCTTGTATATCTGCAACACCCGGTTATGTAGTTCAAGCACGTATCCGTTAGCGGGATAGAGGGCTGTTAAACGTTTATCCAGTTTTTCAAAATATTCGAAATGATCGCGTTCATTCAACACTTTTACCCGTCCAAACACCTGATAAATGGCCATGAGCGAAGCAAGCGACGAGTCATTTTTATCGATGAATGCTTTGACAAATTTTTGCTGATCAAGAAAAATCAGGGTATAAGCAGAGTCTATTTCTTTTTTAATATCCGCAAAGCGTGAACTATCCTGACTTTTATTCAGAATATTTTCAATAGAATCGACCTTTCGGTAATTAATACGGGTGTGGGTATTAAGTTCTGCAAGCAGCGCTGATCCGGGAGAACCGCTGACATTATATTCGCGGGCAAGCTGCTGGAAGTTACCTGACAGCTCAATAATTTCGCCCGGATTTATTAACAGCGTTATAAAATTATCGGCAGCTGCTTTCACAAGATAAAACGAAGGTGCTGTTGCTTTTACTTTAAATGAAAAAGCGCCGTTTTCATCTATGATGGCTGAATCACGAGGGATAACACTATCAACGGTTAACTGCACCAGGCGGAGCATTTCGCCTTTAGTGTTTTTAAATTTACCGTGTATGGTAAACTCATTTTTGACACGGCTTTTATTGTTCCCGCATGAAGCAATAATCAGACAGATGGCTGCTATCACAAGCAGACCGGAATTTCTGGAATATCTCATTGTAAGCTCTTATTCTTTATTTTTTCTCCGGATTTGCAACAGGCACTTCAAAATTCAATTTCTGAGGTGTATACGTAATTACCACCGAACCTAAACGCGTTCCTATTCCCATTACAGGTGAAACCACCATCAAATCGCCGTTTTCACGGTCGGATATCTTTATATCATTGTTGTTGAGAATGGCGTCTGCGAAAATATTGCTGCATGCCATTCCTTTGTATTTAGCATCTGTTGATTGTACAACATTTCCGGAATTATCAACATAGAGTGCTTGTTGTATGTTCGGAATTTTAACCAGCTCTGTCATATACATGCCAACATTCTCGGCGTTGCCTCGCTGAATTTCGGAACGGACGGCCCACGAAAATACGCGGGAAACAGAAATCAGATTTCCGCGGTTCATTTCGGCCACTTTTGCATTTGCCTTTTCCTGCATTGCACTGATTTCTTTTTCGTGGTCTTTTTTCAGATTGTTTATCTGAATATCCTTTACAAAATAAATAATTACAGGAACGGCAATAATTACAAAGATGAATATCAGCCAAAGAATGAGCCGCACATGGCTTTTTTTCTTCACCTCCGGTGTGCCGGTTGTATCTGCAGCATTTTGGGCAGGGCTTTTTTTATTATCAGGTGTTTGTGTCATGACTGTTATGTTTTTGTTTTCAAATCAAAAATACAAATATAATATCACGTTTGGGTGAATTGTTTTCACTGCTGAATGTAAAACACATCCGGTCAAAGAAAGTACATGAAAAAAGGGAAGAAGAATATCGGAAATCTTACAGTTTTATCTCGTCGCCTTTACCATTAAAAAAATGGTATTCGAGGAAATGATACGTGCTGTCTGAGCTGATACCGATCCACTTGTGGAAACGGCGGTACCATTTCCAGCGGCGTGTGAAAAATCCCCGCATAATAAAAGCGTAAACGTAGGGATGCACCACGAGTTTGAGCTTCACCTCATTTTGTTCATCGATGAGATAACGGATATGATTCTCAATTTCGTCGAGCAGGGTGATGCTGGCTTTAATTTCGCCTGTTCCTTCGCAAACGGGGCATTTCTCAAGTATTTTCACGCTGGTCTCGGGGCGGACCCTTTGTCTGGTGATTTGAACAAGCCCGAATTTACTCGGCGGTAAAATGGTGTGTTTTGAATTATCCGTGAGCATTTCTTCACGGAGTTTATCAAAGAGTATGCGCCTGTTTGTGGCAAGGTGCATATCAATAAAGTCGATGACAATGATGCCGCCCATATCGCGAAGCCTGAGCTGGCGTGCAATTTCTGTTGCAGCATCCATGTTAACGGCAAGTGCGTTGGCTTCCTGATTGATCTGGTTATTCATGCGATGACCGCTGTTCACGTCAACAACATGCATGGCTTCGGTATGCTCAATAATGATATAGACACCATTTTTAAGGGTCACTTTTTTGCCAAACAGGTTTCGTATCTGCTTGTCAACGCCGAAATGCTCAAAAATGGGTGTTTTAGACTTGTGTAATTTTACAATGTCTGTTTTATCGGGTGCAATGGTGCGCACGTAGCTTTTAAGCTCATCGTACAAATCCTGATCGTTCACGTAAATGGAGTTGAACGATTCGTTGAGCAGGTCGCGTAAAATAGCTGATGACCTATCCATTTCGCTCAGAACTTTGCGTGGAGGATGTGCCTGAGGAAGCCTTCCGATAAGGTTATCCCATTTTTTAACCAGATCGTCCAGATCGCCAATCAGCTCGGCAACTTTTTTGTTTTGAGCAACGGTACGGATGATTACACCAAAATTCTTTGGTTTAATGCTGATCAGCAGCCTTTTGAGTCGGTTGCGTTCATCGTTGTTGCTGATTTTCTGTGATACTGATATTCTGTCTGAAAAAGGAACCAGAACGAGGTATCTGCCTGCAATGGCAAGTTCGCCCGTTATTCTCGGGCCTTTGCTGGATATCGGTTCTTTTGCAATCTGAACAAGGATATCCATATTCGCGGTTAAGATGTTTGATATCTTTCCGGATTTATCAATATCTTTTTCGAAGTTGAAGGTATCTTCTGAAATGCTGGGCTGTGCAGCAGATATGCAGCTACGGGTATACTTGAGCACCGAACGCACCTGAGGACCAAGGTCGAGGTAATGCAAAAAAGCGTCCTTTTCGTAGCCAACATCTACAAAGGCAGCGTTCAGTCCGGAAACAATTTTCTTTACTCTGCCGAGATAAACATCTCCGACAGAATAATTGTTATTATTCTTTTCCTTATGCAGCTCAACCAGTCTCTTTTCTTCAAGAAGGGCGATAGTGACCTCGGCAGGACCGGAGTCTATAATTAATTCCTTGTTCACGTTTATCCTTATTTCAGGAGGTGCAGCAAATAGTACATCTAAATCAGGATCGTCTATAAAAGTTTATTACACAGCGGGATTGCTGTGTAATAAACTAAAGGCAGATTTAAACGGCCAGATTATTTCTTTTTGTGTCTGTTCTTGCGCAAACGTTTTTTACGTTTGTGCGTTGCCATTTTATGTCTTTTTCTCTTTTTTCCGCTTGGCATGATAAGTTGTGTTTATGACGTAGAAAATAAAATTATTTAACGCTTTTCTTTACTTCGTTAGCAAATACTTTAGCAGGTTTGAATGCGGGAATATAATGCGCAGGAATAACAATGGTTGTATTCTTTGAAATATTCCGTCCGGTTTTCTGAGCACGTTTCTTAATGATAAAACTTCCAAAGCCTCTGAGGTAAACGTTTTCACCTTTTGCAAGTGAAGCTTTCATACATTCCATGAATGATTCAACAGTTGCCTGAACGGCAACTTTTTCAATTCCTGTTTTGTTAGCGATTTCTGCTACAATTTCTGCTTTTGTCATTTCTAAAAAATTTAAGTGGTTATAAGTTCGTTCTTTATCTTTTTTATATACCGTATTCTAACCGGGCTGCAAATATAAACTTATTTTCGTTCAAAAAAAGTAATTTTACGTTTTTTTTCATCTAAAGCCCTCAAAATAAATTTGTTCATTAAATATGAAAATAATCCATACTACATTTATTTTATGGTATAATAAGCATAAACGCAGCCTGCCCTGGCGACTGACAAACGACCCTTATAAAATTTGGGTTTCGGAAATTATTTTACAGCAAACACGTGTCGACCAGGGACTTGCATATTATAACAGGTTTATTGAAGCCTTTCCCGACGTTTTTTCACTGGCAGATGCCGGCGAAGAGCAGGTGCTTAAATGCTGGCAGGGACTTGGTTATTATTCCCGTGCCCGGAATATGCACCACGCTGCTCAACAAATAGTGGCAGACTATAATGGCCGCTTTCCGGATACACATGAAGAAATAATTAAACTCAAAGGCATTGGCGAATATACAGCTGCCGCAATCTTATCCATCGCATTTAATAAGGCATATCCTGTTGTTGACGGCAATGTTGTGCGCGTACTTTCACGCCTTTTTGGTATTGAAAAGGCATATGATACGGCCGATGGCAAAAAAGAAATTCTGCAACTTGCCACATCTATAATAAGCGATGACAATCCCGGCACATACAACCAGGCCGTGATGGAATTCGGAGCACTTTGCTGTACACCTCAAAAACCGGGCTGTTCAGATTGTGTCTTTAAAAAGAAATGCAAGGCTCTGGCGACTGGAACACCTGAAAACTTCCCGGTGAAAATGGTTAAAACAACAGTTACCGAACGGCACTATCTCTATTTTGTTATTACTTCCGGAAGCGGCAACTTAAAAAAAATATGCCTTCGCAAACGCACCACAGCCGGGATTTTGAAAAACCTATATGATTTCCCTTGCATTGAGTCCTTAATACCACTATATTTCAACAACATTTCCACACATCCAGAATTTCAGTCATTGTTTGGAAAAACAGCCGTTACATCTGGCAAATTAAGCACTGAATACCTTCATAAGCTGAGCCATATAAGCATGCACGTACGGTTTGTACAAATCCATCTTCCCAAAAAACTTCAAAAAGAAAATCTGGTTTGGGTTGCCTATAATGAAATCAAGCAATATCCCGTTCCGCGGCTGATAGAAAAATATCTTGCAGCGGCGTCCATTCTATAAATATCGACGTGTCCGTGATGTATACATGGTCCATTCGCTGCCGAAACGCTGCAACAGAAATTTTTCTTCGGACAGGGTCGTTCGGTAGTGAATGATTGTACCTATAATGGCTAAACAGAAGTTCAACGGGTCGGGAAAGTACATAAGTGATGCAAAGAACATCATAAAAACCGCAGCATAGATAGGATTACGGGAAAAGCGATACAAGCCTGAAGTGCGCAACGTTGTGCTTTCGTTGGGCAGCCCCATTTTAAGTGCGGTGCCCAGCTGAAAAAAAGAAATTACGAAAATCAGGATTGCCGGAATTAAAACAGCTGTAGCTGTCCATGATAAAAATTCAGGAACAGGAATATAGCCGATTGAAGGAAACACGGCTTTGAGAAGAAAAAAAAGCCAGCTGCCGAAAACACATATCTTGCCGAGAATGAACAGTGACTTTCTTAACGGTGGCTTCCCCATAAATTCATGACCACGCATCCGATGGCTGATGAGAACCCCCAAGAATGCAATTCCCAACACAATAAATGATGACAGTACAAAATACCGGTGCATACCAACAATTTGAGTTATTTACACAAATGTAAAGATAATCCGGTAATATTAATAATTGTCCTCAGCGTGATAACCGTCAAAGTTACCAGCCTGAAAAAGCTGTTATTTTCTAAAAATCAAGCCGTTAAACTTTTGTTAAGAAAAATTCACATCATTAGATACACATTGATTTTGTATCTTTATCCATTAATTCATATATTTCCCTAAACAGCGCTATGAAAAAATCTTTCACTTCAGGCATCGTGGTAACGATGATATTCTTTGTTCTAAGCACTTTTACACCCTCATTATTTGCAGGTAATCCGGAGAATAATACCGGTTTGAAAGTTACTGCAAATACTGATTATGGACTCACATTGGTAAATACGTTATCGGCAGACGATATTAAAACCATTAAAGTAAATACGAGCCGCGGTCTGTTCAGTGAACTGGTGATAAAAGATTTTGGAACCAGCATGATTATTGGGGAGCCCCGGCTTCCGGTACTTAAAAAACTGATTGAGATTCCGCAGGGCGCGAATGTTGTTGTCAAAATAAAGAATGCCATTTGGAAAACGTACAGTCTGAGCGACCTTCAGATACCGTTCGATGTGATGCCATCACAGCCGTCGCTGAGTAAAAGTGCCGATGTTAAAACTGTGCCTTTTAAATATAACGAAGCGCTTTACAGCCAGAACAATTTCCTTGAACGCAACACCGCAAGCGTTATTGAACTGGGCACCATGCGTGGCACGCGTCTGGGACGCTTAGAGATTTCGCCCGTACAATATAATCCGGCAGGCAGACTTATAAAAGTTTGCACGTCTATGGAAATTGAAATAACGTTTGAAAATGCCGATATTGCAGCAACGCAGGCTTTAAAAGCAAACACTTATTCTCCGTATTTTGAACCGGGATATTCGAAAATTCTTAACTATAAAAATGACCATTTAAAATCAAACCTGACTCAATACCCGGTAAAATATGTGATTGTTGCCGACCCGATGTTTCAGTCGGCACTGCAGCCCTTCATACAATGGAAAACAAAAAAAGGTTTTACTGTAATTGAAGCCTATACCAATAATCCATTGGTTGGAGCAACTACGACTTCTATCAAATCATATTTGCAGGGATTATACAATGCGGGAACGCCTTCAAGCCCTGCACCATCTTTTGTTCTGATTGTCGGAGATATTGCTCAGGTGCCCGCTTTTGCAGGTACTACCGGCACACACGTATCCGATTTGTATTATTGCGAATATACCGGCGATAAGCTGCCGGAACTTTATTATGGACGGTTTTCGGCAACTTCAGTTGCAGAATTGCAGCCCCAAATTGACAAGACGCTGGAGTACGAAAAATACCTGATGCCCCACCCGTCGTATCTTGATACCTGCGTGATGATAGCCGGTCAGGATCCGACTAACGGACCTACCTACGGCGACGGTCAGATTAATTACGGGACCGATACGTATTTCAATATGGCTCACGGCCTTTTTTCCCACACCTATCTTTATGCAGTTTCCGGAAGCAGTAGCTCACAAATTATTCAAAATGTCAGTACCGGTTGTGCTTACCTCAACTATACCGCGCATGGCGGGCCCGACGGATTTTCCAATCCCTCATTTACGGTAACCGATGTAAATTCGTTGACAAACAATCATAAATATGGTTTGCTTGTGGGCAATTGTTGTTTGACAAACAAATTTGATGAAACGGTTTGTTTCGGTGAAGCACTGCTGCGCGCCAGTGGTAAAGGCTCGGTGGGCTATATCGGTGGGTCAAACAGTACGTATTGGGATGAAGATTACTGGTGGGGTGTGGGCGCACGAACCTTTCCGTCAGGCAACCCACCCTTGCACGCAACTTACGATGCATCTGGCTTAGGTGCTTACGACAGAACGTTCCACGACCATGGCGAATCATTTGCACAATGGTTCACAACCCAAGGGCAAATGGTGGTTGCGGGCGATTTGGCAGTTATGCAGGCAGGTGGTTCATCTGACTACTACTGGGAAATTTATCACCTTATGGGCGACCCCTCATTGATGATTTATTATGGTGTTCCCGATGCTATGACGGTTGCGTATAATTCACTTATGCCGCTTGGTTCAACTAACTTTACCGTTACAACAAACGCGCCTTTTGCATATGCCGCGATTAGTAAAGCCGGTGTACTGTATGGCGCTGCACTTGCCGATACAAACGGTGTTGCAAACATCACGCTGTCGCCTATCGGCATCCCCGTCACAGCTGATGTAGTGGTAACCTGCCAGAACAGGCAACCTTATGTAGGCACTGTGGCTGTAGCATCTCCTGCCGGACCGTATGTTTTATACACAAAAAATCATCCGGTTGACCAAAGCGGATCAGACACAATTGTAGATAATAATGATACTATTAATCTCGACGTTACACTGAAGAATTTTGGTGCGGCAACCGCCAACGGTGTGAATGCCACAATTACATCAGCCGATGCTTTTATTGCCATCACTGATAATTCCCAAACCTATGGAGCCATTGCTTCGAACACATCATCAACACAAGCAGGAGCCTATGTTTTCAATGTTGCAGACGCAGTTCCCGATCAGCATATCGCACATTTCGACATCGCAATAAGCGATAATAACAGCAATTCATGGACATCTGATTTTGATTTAAAAGTGAATGCTCCGATTCTGGCAATCGGCAATTTCGCTATTGATGATGCGGCTCTGGGCAATGGGAACGGCTCACTTGACCATAGCGAAACCGTTGACATTATAATCAATACGCTGAATACCGGACATGCCGATGCACTGACAACACAGGGCGTATTGACAACCAACAGTCCGTATATCACTATAACCACCGGCACTCATAATTTCGGCACGCTGAATAAACTTTCCAATGCGGATGCTATTTTCACGCTTGACGTTTCACCTACAGTACCTGATACCGCTGTTGTTAAACTGACCTACACGGTGACTTCTGGAAGCCGCGTTGTTGCACTTGATTATTTTATTCCAATCGGGCAGGCCATGGAAGACTGGGAAACCGGTACTATGGCAAAATACCACTGGCAAACTTCAGGAAGCGCGCCATGGTCTGTCAGTAATGTGAATCCTTACGAAGGATTATACTGCAATAAATCGGGGACCATCAGCGATAATCAGCAGTCAGATTTATTTATTGCTATGAACGTGACCATGGCTGATACCATTTCATTTTTCCGTAAAGTATCGTGCGAGCAAGGCTCAGTTTATAGTGACTGGTGGGATTTTCTGGATTTCTCTATTGATGGTGTAAGCCAGCAACGCTGGGATGGTGAGCTTGGATGGGCAAAAGCCGAATTTCCTGTAACAACAGGCGCTCATACGTTCAAATGGTCGTATGTGAAAGATTACAGCACATCGAGCGGCAGTGACGCTGCATGGATTGACTTTATTATGTTTCCGCCGGTAATGGCCGTCAGCTCAATTGAAAAAAACGCGTTAAATACGGCAACCCGTTTAAGCTGTTACCCGAACCCCGCGCATGGAATTACAAGTCTGGAATTCAGCCTCGCGTCCGCATCGACGGTAAGTCTTAAAATATTTGATATCCGTGGCCGTGAAGTTCGTTCAATACTGAATAACCACACAAAGCAGGCCGGAACATACACCCTGCTGTTCGATGCTTCTCAATTTGAAGCGGGCATTTATTCAGTCGTTCTGGTAACAGATGATAAATCATTGAGTACAAAACTTGTTGTAATAAATTAATCTGGAATATTCTATAATTCAAATCCTGCGTTTCCCTAATCAAATTCATGTGTATGAAAAGATTTTTTATTGTATTGGCCATACTGGCAATTTCCGTGAGTGTAATGGCTCAGAGTTGGGTAAATATGGGTTCTGCAACACAGGAACCTGCAAAAATAAAACTCATCTCATCTAATATAACTACCTCCGTTTTTAAAATAAACCTGCGTGGGTTTTCACTTAATTCTGTCACAACGCCACAGGGAAATTCTGTAATTCCTGCCCTCGGAAATACAGGATATATTCAGCAGGCAGGTGCTCCCGACCTTCCGGTGGCATCGGCATCTCTTATTATCCCTGATTTGGGCAATATGACAATCAGCATTGTTTCATCAAATTATACCGATTTCCCGAATGTTGATATTGCACCATCGAAAGGTAATTTGCTGCGCACTATTGATCCGGCAAGTGTTCCCTATACTTATGGCGCAGTTTATTCTCAAAACAGTTTTTATCCCGGGAATCTGGTATCACTTAACGATCCTTATATTCTCAGGGATTTCAGGGGACAGGCTGCGATGATTTATCCATTCCAGTACAATCCGGTTACAAAAGTTTTAAGAGTGTATTCAGAAATTGTTGTTAAAATGGAATCTGCCGGTGGGCTGAGCGGAACAAATACTTTTAACCGCACAAAACAAATCACTGCCATCGACACCGAATTTAAGAACGTGTACGATTCACACTTCCTGAATTACAAGCAAAATCCGAAATACACAGCACTTGGCGAGCATGGTAAAATGCTGGTGGTTTGCTATGATGCATTTATGAGCGACATGCAGCCTTTTGTAGACTGGAAAAATGACGAGGGCGTCCCAACAGAAATGGTAAGTGTAACAACTGCCGGCGGAACAGCTACAAATATTAAAACTTATGTTACGAATTATTACAACACCAACGGTCTTACCTTTTTATTGCTTGTGGGCGATGCCGCACAGCTCCCCACATTTACCGTTGCCGGCGGAGGCTCCGACCCTACCTATGGTTACCTTGTCGGGAACGATCATTTTCAGGAAATTTTTGTAGGTCGTTTTTCTGCTGAGAATGCTGCACAGGTCACAACTCAGGTGAACCGCAGCATTTCATACGAGCTTACGCCAACCATGACTCCGGGCAAATTCAACCATTGCACAGCGATTGGTTCCGATCAGGGACCGGGCGATAATAATGAATATGATTACCAGCATCAGCAGGTGATTCTTGCCAAGCTTATGAACTATACATATACTGCCGAAACGGCCTTGTTCGACGGTACGCAGGCGTCGCCCGACGCTGCCGGAAATCCCACACCCGCCATGGTAACAGCCGATGTAAATGCGGGAACGGGCATCATCACCTATACAGGACATGGTGCTGATAATGCCTGGGGAACGACAGGTTTCGCCAATACCGATGTGACCAGCCTTACTAATACAAGCATGTGGCCATTTATTTTATCGGTTGCCTGTGTGAACGGTAATTTCACAGCAGGAACCTGCTTTGCCGAAGCATGGATGCGATACACTTACAACGGTCTGCCCGCCGGTGCTGTCGCAACCTTTATGTCGAGTATCAATCAAAGCTGGAACCCGCCGATGGCTTCGCAAGACGAGTCGGTGAGTATACTCACCGAGGCTTATACCAATAACATCAAACGCACTTATGGCGGCATCTGTGTGAACGGAAATCTTAAAATGAATGATTTGTATTCAGATTATAATATGACGGACACATGGCACATTTTCGGCGACCCGTCATTGATGGTACGTACCGCCAACCCCATGAGCATGACCGTAACCCACAGCCCGCAAATTAATCTTGGAGAAACAAGTCTCGCGGTGAATTGCAACGTTGAAGGCGCACTCGTATGTCTTACTATTCATCATCAGATTATTGGAACTGCTTATGTTGTGGGAGGTATTGCCAATATTACCTTCCCTGCACAAATGAATCCTGACACAATTCTGGTAACCGCCACGGCATTCAACTATGTTCCCTATCAGGGCGATGTTTACATAATTGCCGCTACATTTCCGAATGACGCACAAACAGCGCAGATTATAGAGCCCGCATCGGTTTATTCATGCTCAGGACTATCGGTACTGCCAACAGTAGTTCTTCGTAATTTAGGTACAACGGCACTTACAAATTGTACGCTGTACTGCAATTACGACGGCGTGATTACGTCTCAGTCGTGGAGCGGAAATCTGGCACAATATGCAACTGACACTGTGATTTTTCAGGCAATAACACTCACAACAGGTGCTCACCTGATTAAAACATATACGTCGCTGCCTAACGGTGTGAGCGATGATAATACGAATAACGACAGTCTGCAGCGGAGTATTACAGTCAATAATGCAGTGGTGAGTGCGGGTTTTACTGCCGATATCACCAGCACTTGTCAGGCACCTGCAAGCGTTCAATTTACAAATACCAGTGCCAATGCCCTTTCCTATTCATGGGATTTTGGTGACGGCAGCACCGGGACCGATGCAAATCCTGCACATGATTATTTAACCCTGGGCACATACACAGTTGTACTTACGGCCTCGGCCGGTGTGTGCGGAGATGACACAGAAACACTGATTGATTATATCACAGTCGGCGCAGAACCTCCCGTAACTTCTGATACTTCATTCTGCGTTTCAGGCATTGCAGTTTTAAACGCATCAGGCAACGGAAGCTTAACATGGTATGATGCGGCTACCGGAGGCAATATTCTGACAACGGGAACAACATATACTACCCCAACTCTCACTTCTACCACAACCTATTATGTTGAAAATTCAGTTGTTTCAGCCCCTGCATATGTTGGGAACCCAGACACCAACTCTAACGGAACAATGTTTAATAATAACAGCACCTATGGTGAAATTTTTGACTGTTATACACCATTAACACTCGTTTCTGTTCTGGTAAATGCACAAACTACTGCCAGCAGAACAATCACTTTAGTGAATAGTGGTGGCACTACCTTACAAACGGCCACGGTTAATATTCCTGCCGGGATGAGCCGCGTCACACTGAACTTTGCGATACCCGCCGATACAGGTCTTCAACTGCTCTGTTCTACCTATCCCAATATGTACCGAAATACAACCAACCTTGCGTATCCTTACGTACTTCCGGGTTACATAAGTATTAACCGAAGCAATGCAGGAGGTGGAAATGCCTATTTGCGTTATTATTATTTCTATGACTGGGAACTTCAAACCCCTAATTGCGTAAGTGCAAGGATTCCCGCGATTGTGAATGTAAGTTCTAATACTCCTTCGGCTGCCTTTATTTCAAATATAACAGGCCATACTGCCACGTTTACCGACCAGTCGACCAATGCTGCATCATGGCTGTGGTATTTCGGCGATGGCAATACCAGCACACTGCAAAACCCTGCACATACCTACGCAACCGACGGCGCTTATACGATTAAAGAAGTCGTATATAACGGCTGTGGCGCCGACAGCATCACACAGAATATTGAAATAAACACCGCAGGCATTAAGCACAATGCATCATCACAGAATATCAGCATATACCCAAATCCGGCAAACGGACAGGTTTATGTCAGTGTTACATCGAGTGATAATGCTGTGGAAATTCTGCTGTATGATGTTACCGGTAAACAGGTTTTTGCAAGAGCAGAAACCGGTGTTTCACTTGATGGTGCAACTACTCACGTGCTTGATGTAAGTCGACTGCGGAATGGCCTGTATTTTATGGTTATCCGGACAGGAGAAACGGTAATGACAAAGAAATTGGTAATTGCCGGAAAATAATTTCGCTATAGCTTAAAAGCTCGTCAATACCCCGTTTGTGAAGGAAAACAAAGGGTAAAAAAATCCTGCTTTGTGTTGCGAAACTGCCGCTGCTGTCCAAATTATGTCGTGAAATTTGTAACTTTGTTGCTGAAAAATATTTGAAATTATTATGAACGATAACGAAAATAAGCCCGTCGAGAACAAGCCATCACTGCATTTTATACAGCAGATTATTGAGGAGGATATCCGTTCAGAGAAACATCAGAAACGAGTTCATACAAGATTTCCGCCCGAGCCCAACGGTTATCTTCACATCGGTCATGCAAAATCAATCTGTCTGAATTTTGGTTTGGCAAAACAGTACAACGGATTGTGCAACCTCAGGTTTGATGACACCAACCCCACCAAAGAAGATGTGGAATATGTGAACTCCATTAAAGAAGATGTGCGTTGGTTGGGATTTGACTGGGACGATCGTGAATTTTATGCTTCTGATTATTTTGAAACCATTTATCAATACGCCGTAACACTGATAAAAAAAGGCAAGGCTTATGTGTGCGACCAGACGGGTGAAGAAATGGCCGCAGCACGCGGCACAGTGAATACGCCGGGCACCGAAAGCCCTTTCCGGGAACGCAGCATTGAAGAGAATCTCGATTTATTTAACCGCATGCGTAAAGGTGAATTTGCCGATGGGGCAAAAACACTGCGCGCTAAAATTGACATGGCATCGTCCAACATGCTGTTCCGCGATCCGGTGCTGTACCGCATTCTTCATGCCGAACACCATCGCACCGGGAACACCTGGTGTATTTACCCTATGTATGATTTTGCACACGGACAGTGCGACTCCATTGAAGGCATCACACATTCCATCTGCACACTTGAATTTGAAGTACACCGCCCGTTATATGACTGGTTTATTAAAGAACTCGATATCTATGCACCGCAGCAAATAGAATTTGCGCGCCTCAACCTCAGCTATACGGTAATGAGCAAACGCAAGCTGCTGCAGCTGGTTCAGGAAAACATTGTGAACGGGTGGGACGACCCGCGTATGCCTACCATCAGCGGACTTCGCAGGCGCGGTTACACGCCCGAATCGTTGCGAAATTTTGCAGAAATCATTGGCGTGGCTCGTCGCGATAACGTAATCGAATATGCGTTGCTGGAGCATTGCCTGCGCGAAGACCTTAACAAAAAGGCACAGCGCATCATGGCGGTACTCAATCCGCTGAAGCTCGTTATAACAAATTATCCTGAAAACGAGAGCGAAGAATTTGAGGCATTGAACAATCCTGAAAATCCTGAACAGGGCAACCGCAGAATACCATTTTCGAAAGTGCTGTATATTGAGCAGGACGACTTTATGGAAACCCCGCCGCCGAAGTACTTCCGGCTTACTCCGGGCAATGAGGTGCGTCTGAAATATGCATGCATTGTACGTTGTACGGATGTTATCAAAGATGCAGAAGGAAATATTACAGAAGTTCACTGCACTTATGACCCCGACAGCCGCACCGGACTGCCGGGGAGTAACCGCAAAGTAAAAGGCACCATTCACTGGGTTTCGGCCCGGCATGCCGTTGAATCGGAAACACGCATATATGAGCAGTTATTCGCGAAAGAAAACCCCGAAGATGTTCCCGAAGGCGTTGATTTTAAGGTGAATATGAATCCGGCATCGCTAAAAGTGGTAACAGCCTTTGCAGAACCGCATATTAAGAACTTTTCAGCCGGAGCCAGATTGCAGTTTGAGCGGGTTGGATATTTCTGTGTGGATAGCGACACAACAGCGGATAAATTTGTGTTAAACCGTACCGTAACCCTAAAAAGTGCCTGGACAAACATTCAGGATGCCGGAAAAAAGGGTAAGTAATTGACGAATTACATATAAGAACCACTATCTGCCAGGCATTTAAAAAAAAGGCAACTTTTTTCGCCGCAGCAAATAAAAGTTTTATATTTTTGCAGCGGTTTTATTGTCCCGTGGTGTAACTGGCAACACGTCTGATTCTGGATCAGAAGAGTCTAGGTTCGACCCCTAGCGGGACAACATGGCAAGAGCCGCACGAAAGTGTGGCTCTTTTTTTTATCCTGCATCCAGGGGGAGAAGCCTGTCCGCCTTCGGCGGAACCCCTAGCGGGACAACAAGGAAAAGCGCTGCATTTGCAACGCTTTTTTTTTATTAAAGACCAATCATTGTGTTCGGTTCTTGAAAAACCGGCTCCAAGAAGCACTTAGCAAACCCTATTGCTTAATAAATTTCTTAACTGACGTGTTGATGCCGTCAGATAATGTAAGCACATATATTCCGCTTGCACAGCCGTTAAGTTCCATCTCAGTTTTTTCACCGGTGATTGTTTTCTGCAGAATCAACTGTCCCTGCATATTGTAAATGGACGCTTTTGCACAACCTTTGAATGCAGGCACTTCAAGGGTTATTTTATCTTCAGCCGGATTTGGATAAACGCTCATCGTTGAAGTTCCGGCAAGCGGCATGTCTGTTGATAATAATAACTGTGCTATTTCATCATGGCTTAACTCACATTTGAATATTTTCACATCGTCGATGCTGCCCTTCAGAAAGCGCGTATGAAGCCTGTTACAAGCAAGGTGAGCCGCGGAACATCCCCCGGTAGAATGAGACACACTGTTGTTGACTATAGAATCAAACAGCACACCATTGATATAGAATTTCAGCCAAACCGGTCCTGCCGTAAGTGCAAGATGGTACCAGGTATTTATTGATTTCTCAGGAGAGAATATCGAGTTAACTCCCACTCCTACCACAAGCTGGTTGTTACCGCCGCTGCTTGTTGAGTTGATTCCCGTTCCTCCGTACTGGGTAAGGTCGTGATCGCTTGAATAAATCAGGCCCATATCGGATGAAAAAGTGTCCAGTTTAACCCAAAGGCTGATTGTCTTTACCGGAATATCAAAATCAGAGCCGAGGTCGATGTAATCAGACGTTCCATTGAAATGCAGTGCTGTGTTGGGAATGCCGTTGTGACCCGGTACCAGGGTTGCGCCATGCAAGGTTCCGTTATAACCAAAACCACCAATATCATAAGCATTTCCATCAAGCGGATAATCAGCCAGCAAGCAGGTTTCTACACCATTATATATAGAATCAATGGTAGAAGCATCGAGCGCGCAATCAAAAATCATCACGTCATCCATCACACCATTGTAAAAGCGACTGATAAGCCTGTTGCAGCCTAAATGTGCATTGGTTGGTCCTCCAGTAGAATGTGTAAAACTATTGTTGGGCAAAGAATCAACCAGCGAACCGTTCAGATAATATTTAACCCATGACGTACTTACACTGAGGGCCATATGATACCACACACCGGTAAGGGTATTCGGGCTGGCAATGGAATTTGCACCAACGCCCACAACTATTTCATTTGTACCTGAATTATTCCAGGTGTTCAAACCGGTCCCACCATAAACCATTGCGGCGTGGTCGGTCGAAAACACCAGCCCCATATTGGTAGAATAGCTATTGACCTTTACCCAGGCGCAGATAGTACGCTGCTGAAGGTCAAAATCCGTCGGAAGTTCAATGTAATCTGATGTACCGTTGAATAACAATGCTGATGCAGGATTTCCGAAACGATTGGCTGCGGGAGTTGTTCCATGCAAGGTGCCGCCATAACCATGACCGCTGATATCAGCAGCATTGCCGTCCAGAGTATAATGGGCTATCAGGCAACCCATTTGACCGTGAGCATTTATTGCTACTACAGAAAAAGCAAGTGCCATGATGAACCAATGTAATGGGCACCTCTATAAACTACTTTTTTGATGCCGCTATTTGACACAAATGTAATA